>CAWVZQ010000072.1:0-10809 GCA_963934405.1 uncultured Opitutales bacterium
GGACTTGGCGTTATGCTAGTGATCGAGCAGAAAGCCAAAGGTCGGCTCAAGGGCATGTTTGGTAGCTATGTTTCGCAGGATCTGGTGGATCAAATGGTCGAGTCGGGAGAGGAACCTTCTCTCGGTGGTCAAGAGACCAAGATCACTGCTTTTTTCTCCGACGTGCAGGCTTTCTCCAGTTTTTCAGAGTTGCTTACGCCTACGGGACTCGTGGATCTCATGAACGAATACCTCACTGCCATGACCAACATTTTGCAAGAGGAGCGTGGGACCTTGGATAAGTATATCGGCGACGCTATTGTTGGCATGTATGGCGCTCCCATACCAATGGATGATCATGCTTACCAATCGGTTAAGACTGCATTGTTGATGCAGGCTCGACAACTTGAGTTGCGAGACAAATGGGCCACTGAGGCAGAGAAGTGGGGTGCTTGCCATGAGCTTGTTTCCAAGATGCAGACCAGAATCGGTTGTAATACCGGTACCGCTACCGTGGGCAATATGGGAGCACTCGACCGCTTTAACTACACCATGATGGGAGATATGGTGAACCTAGCGGCTCGTTGTGAAAGCGGTGCCAAGGCCTATGGCGCCTACATCATGATTACTGAGGAAACCAGAGATGCCGCGATGCCGACTAAGGATGACATTGCCTACCGTTATCTTGATAAGATCGTGGTCAAAGGTCGTTCACAGCCCGTCTCTATGTATGAACCGACCGGTTTTAAAAACGACCTTACCCAAGAGACTCAAGATTGCCTCGATTGTTTTCAGCAGGGTATCGACAAGTATTTGCTACAAGACTGGAAAGGAGCCCTTAAGATGTTTGAAAAGGCCAAAGGCTTTGAGCCAAACAAGCCGGGGGTCTCCCCGGGCGTTAAGGACAATCCCTCCATGATTCTCATAGACCGTTGTCAAGTGATGAAGGACAACCCCCCAGGTGATGATTGGGATGGAGTCTACGTAATGACTTCGAAATAGTCAGTTCTTCCCTGTCCTGATTCTTGTCGACTACACATAATACTCGGGAGCATTCCCTTGTTTCCACTTAATATTGCAACCGATGCTTGGTTGATGGGGTTCGGGCACCTTCTTTCCCGCCAGCACTGCATCTAGGGCCAACTGCAAGTCGTTTCCCGTAACTGGTTTCCCGTTGCTTGGACGAGCGTCATCGTATTGGCCTCGGTAGGCGAGGCGTTGATTTGAGTCGAATAGGAAGAAGTCTGGAGTACACGCCGCTTTATAAGACTTGGCGACCTCTTGAGATTCATCATAAAGATATGGAAACGCGTAGCCCGCTTCTTTCGCCTCAATCACCATTTTTGCGGGACTGTCATCGGGGTAGTTTTCTACATCGTTGCTGGATATGGCAAAGGTCACGACATCTTTTTTCAGAGCGGAATTACCGAAATCAGCAAGGTGATCTCTTATCAACTTTACAAAAGGGCAATGGTTACAGACGAAGGCTAATACATAGGCCTTTGCATGCGGAAAGTGATCAAGCGTTACGGTGGAGTCCTCGAGCGCGTTTGGCAGAGAGAATTTCGGAGCCTTGGTGCCCAATGGGAGCATAGTGGAATATGTTGCGACCATCTTTGTGCTTTTGTGAGTGGTTGTCGTCTTGAACGAATGAACTGGTTGTGCCTAAATCGTCGGGGTCAAAGGATCTGAGTTGATTGCTATCGATT
Organism: uncultured Opitutales bacterium; assembly: GCA_963934405.1. Lineage (GTDB taxonomy): Bacteria > Verrucomicrobiota > Verrucomicrobiia > Opitutales > Seribacteraceae. The sequence continues at coordinate 1,689 of CAWVZQ010000072.1, forward strand.
TTCGGCGAGAGTTTTATTCTTCTTATCGAAATACGCTTGGAACATTTTTTGGGCCACCGGAGTTGCCGTAAGACCTCCTTGAATGTTGTCTTGGGGCACAATCCCTTCGACGAGGACGGCTACTGCTACCTCGGGTTTGTCCACTGGTGCGAAGCCGATAAACCAAGCGACATTCAACTTCATGTTATTGTTTCTCCACTGACCCGTACCGGTCTTGCCTGCGATGGCGACGCCTGCGACTTTAACGCGGCGGGCCGTGCCGATGGAGGCGGACTTGTGCATTCCCTCGACGAGGGCGTCGTAATGCTCGGATTGCAGACCGATAAGGGTTCCGCCGTGGTCGATGCGGGCTGAGGGTTCCTGATGCAGGAGGGTAGGGCGTGTGCGAGTTTCTCGGCGAGCCAGAGACGCCGCGAAGCAAGCCATGCGGAGAGGACTTTGACGGAGCCCACCTTGACCTATGGAGACATTGAAGGTGTCTTCCAATGTCCATTTTACGCCGATGCGTTTCATTTTCCATTCGGGATCCGGAACAATGGGAAAATCAGGGAGAGAGGGCAGTTCGATTGAGGGTTGCTCGTGCATTCCGAAGCGCTTGGCTTCCTCAATTAGCAGCTCGTGCCCAAGGTCTTGGCCTGCATGGTAGAAGAAGACATTACAGCTTTGGGAAATAGCATTAACGAAATCCATTTCTCCGTGTCGTCCCGGATGGATGTGACATTTCATGCCTTTGTACTGCCCATCGCACTCACTGATTGTTTCCGGTGTGAGCTTTGCTGCCCTTAGCGCGCCGATTGCGGTGATGAGCTTGAAGGTGGACGCTGGGGAGTAGCCTGAATGAATGGCTCTTGGAAGCCATGCTTGATTTCTTTGTATGTCTTGAAAAGTCTTTTTGGAAATTCTTGGAGAAAGATTATTGAGGTCATAATCAGGTTTGCTTGCGAGTACCAGTATTTCGCCAGTGTCTACCTCGATCATGACTCCTGCTCCAGGAGTGGGTGGTGGCGGGGCAGTGACATATCGGTCGGAGGAGGTATTCAGCCTTTCCAACACACCGCGGGAATAGAGTACTCCCAACAGGCGTTCTGCATCTTTTTGCGTGCCCTCGAAACCAGCAACTGTCGAAGCCTCTTCCGCACCAAGAGGAACGGGAGCGTCCAGAAAGGCTTGCAACAGGAGTTCGGCAGCCTCTTCTTTTTCTCCGGCATCTCTCATTGCGGATCGAGTAAGCCGAAGAATTGCTTTACGCCAATCTTGGTCAGGTAGTGTCCTATGGGTTGCCACTCGCCCAATAATTCCTTTTAAAGCTGTCTCGGTGGCCACTTGAAGTTCGGCATCCAAGCTTAGCCGTAGAGATTCTCCTTTGCGAGGTTGCTTTTCTTTAACCTGTAGAAATTTCGAACCCATTGGATCGACCCTCCATATGTCGCCCCCATCCTGACCACGTAGCTTTTCATCAAAATATTTTTCAATGCCTGCTTTTCCTCTTCTGCCTTTTAGCTCGAATGTCGCTAGGTCAGCTTCCGGAATGGCATTGACGTCCGACTTATACCCGCTTCCCACATAACCTAGTACATGCGATGCCGCAGAGTTATAGGGGTAGTGCCGTACTGCTTCGGTCACTATTTTGACTGGAGAGTCTACAGGAATACCTTCGAGGAGAACAGCGTATTCCTCGGGTTTTAGATCCCCTGCGAGTTCCATCGGCAAAACGAGTCGACGATTCCAATGCAACTTTAGTTGACCCATCGACAACTGCTCCTGTCGCCCACAGAGCTGATTTATTAGGCGAAGGTGTTTTTGTATCACGGCGTGGCGAGCTTCCCATTCCAAACTAATCCCGCTGATGCTTAACGAGTCCTCCGGGTTGCAAGACCATCCACCTTGGGGCGTTGCCTCGAAGGCTATTTTGCACAGTCCCGCTAAATCGACCGTGACACCTGTGCTCGCTCCTTCTATTGAAATTTTCGACCGAAGGATTGGGTTGTGTGATGAAATGATCGATGACCACTTTCCCGTCCGACTTTGATTTACAGTCAGGCGCTTTCCTTGCCAATGGATCTTCACTCGGTTTTGGCTCTCCGCCTCTCCGTGAAGATGAATTTGGCGTTGGCTTGGTAAACCGAAACCGGGATTTCGGGCAATCGCCATCGCTGTCTCAAAGGGCAAGGGATTTTGTTCTAGGAGTAACTGCTTTAATTGACGTGCCTTGCGAACAAGTTTGATTTTCTCCAACTGGATTTCTTTACGTAGAATCTCGAGCTTGATCACCGCTGAGTAGTGTGCTCGGTTACCGATGAGCAGTCGCCCGTCACGATCCAATACATCCCCTCTGGGCCCCGGGCGAAGAATTCGTCGATGGGCTTGTTTGCGTTCGAGTTCTCGATATTCTGACGCTTGGTACAACTGGCGATAGCCCAGCGTGGTTGCGAGGATTAGGAGCAGAATACCGCACAGGACAAAAATAGGACGAAGACGTCTTGCCTCGGGGACGTGCTTCTCGGCAATCATTGGGTAACTGGATGTGAGCTCGATTCCACTCCTTCAAATTGCGGCAGGTTGTTTTGGAAGGCAAGAAACCAAGCTCCTAGGGGGATCAATAAAAGTTGTGACGCAATGATGTCGATGGAAAGCCGGTCAAGGCCTTGAAATGCTGTGTCTGCTGATTGTGCAAAGCTTGAGATGGAAAGAGTAGCGATAAGAAAAAGATTTGCGACCTGCTGATATATGTGCGGTCTGAGACCTCGAGTTGCCTTCATCCCTTCACCTCCCTCGCGGGCGATCAAATGGCAAAGTGTCAGACCAAAGGCATGTAGACCAAAGTAGCTTGTGGTCGTGGAGTCGATTAGCAAGCCAGTGAGAAATGCTACCATCGCACCGTTTCGATTGCTCAATCGAGTGGACCCGAACAGAAAAAAGAGTGCTGGCAAATGAAAGTAAATCCCGTATCGCCCCCAGTAATCATTCCACGAGAACAAAAGGAAAAGTACTAGACAATTGCTCGACAAGACGAAAAGTGCGCACAGGTTTTGCCTTTTCATCGATCGGTGGATGAATCGTTTCGTGGCAATAGAACGGTTACTTCTCGAAGTTTGCCCAAAAGTGCGTCCAATTCAACTCTTCCGCTCTTGAATAGACCGTTTTCCCCTCCTCCGAGTTTATTTACAAACCCTATGGAAATACCTGCGGGAAAGGTGCCTCCTAATGAAGAAGTAAGTAGTATTAATGGCTTTCCCTCAATCGGGGAAAGGTCATGAGGTACGTTGTGGACGACGCCGAAAGGTTTGCCTCCCAGGGGAATCCCGCCCCCTTGAAAGGTGACGGGACGATCGTCTCCCTCAAATTGAGCTGCAATCCTAAATTGTGGGCTGGTGACGAGCCTTACCGTAGCCCATCGGTTTCCCACTTCGCTGACACGACCTGCCACTCCGTTGGCGGAAACAACTCCCGCTCCAACCGTGAGGTTTTTTGCACTGCCTTTACGCAAGGTCACATTTTGCCACCAAGCGGATAAATCTCGTCGAATTACTCTTGCCACAACTGTTTTGAATCCAGGTTCCGGAGGCATGGCCAGAGCAGTTTCCAAGCGTGTGATTTCGCTTCTCAAGAGTTTGATCTGTGGAATGGATGGCTTAGCCTTGAGTGCGGCCGATCCTCTAGCGTTTTCGCGACCTTTCTCAATCAGGGTTTTCTTCGAGTCGGAAAAATGACCCCAGTATTCACCTAGGTCTTCCGCTCTGGATGCCAGCTCCCAGACAGGAGCTTGAAATTCTCGAAAACTTGAACGGGTCGCCAATTTCCACCCGGCGGGGATCAACCACCAGACCACCAGAAAGCCAGTCAGTATGAGGAACGGTTTGGCTCGCTCGGTAGACTTGTCCTTAGCCAAGGCCGTGGCTTTACTGGGTGACTAGCCTGTCGACTTGCTCGCGACTAAGCGAACCGAGGAGATTGAGAAATTTGCCGGTGCCGTGTGCTACGCAGCAAAGCGGATCATCTGCTTGGAGAACGGTCAAACCCGTGGCATCGCTGATAACTTGATCGAGTCCACGAATAAGAGCTCCGCCGCCTGCCATTACAATCCCTCTGTCTATCAGATCGGCGGAGTGTTCAGGTTGGCAACGGTCTAAGGCGTTCTTCACAAGTTCCACGATCTGGCTTATGACGTCGCTGAAGGCCTCTTCTCGGATTTCTTGTGAAGTGATGTGGATTGTCTTAGGTAGACCGGCAGTTGAATCTCGTCCACGCACGTCCATACTAAGCTCACCGCTTTCAATGGGTGAGGCCGACCCAATGGTAAGCTTTATTTCTTCTGCGGTTCGTTCGCCAATGAGCAGCCCGTAAGCTCGCTTCATATACGCTAAGATAGCCTCATCCATTTCGTCTCCACCGACCCTGATGCTTCGTTGGTATGAAATTCCTGAAATGGAAATGATAGCCACTTCGGTCGTTCCTCCGCCAATATCTACGATCATATTGGCGTATTCTTCGTCGATTGGCAGATCCGCGCCAATGGCTGCAGCCATCGGTTCTCCAAGAAGCAGCACCTCGCGTGCTCCAGCGCGAATGGCCGAGTCCTTTACTGCGCGCTTTTCAACTGCGGTGATGCCGGATGGCACTGCAACAACCACACGAGGTGGAACAAGTTTCCTTTTGTCTACTTTCTCGATGAAGTACCGGAGCATTGCTTCCGAAATCTCGAAGTCGGCGATGACACCGTCTTTCATCGGTCTCAGCGCCTCGATCGTACCAGGTGTTCTGCCCAGCATCCGCTTGGCGTCGTTTCCTACGGCACATACTTTTTTACTCGTCTTGTAACGAGCAACCACGCTTGGTTCGCGTAGAACTATACCACGATCCTTTACGAACACGAGTGTGTTTGCAGTGCCGAGATCGATACCGATATCGTTTGAGAGAAAGCCAAACAGGTTGCCGAACATGTGAGTCTAATCGTTAATTGTACTTGTTCGGTTCTTCCCGGTTTCCCCGCACCTGTCAAAGGTAAAGGGAGTAAAGGAGTGAGTTTTGCTAAATTTACCTGAAATATAGACCTCGGTTTCAGTCCTTTTATTCACCAGTCACTTGGTTGCGCGAGGCGACCTTTTCCGCCAGCATTACCAAGGCAATTCCTCCGGCGGCAAGAAATAGTGAATAAAATTGACCTCGCGACATTCCCAGAATCAGGGAGGCGTCTGGTTCGCGAAAGAATTCGTCGGCAATTCGAGCAAAGGCGTATACGATGAGAAATTCCCCGGACAATCTTCCTGGAACACGAGTGGAAATATCCGTTTTCCAGAATCGCCATTGAATGTAAGTGAAAGTTACAATCCCTTCGAGGGCAGCGGCATACAATTGAGATGGATGCCGGGCGATGCCCTCGGCAAAATCGGGAGCATGTGGAAAGAGTACCCCCCAAGAAACCTCTGTCGGGCGTCCCCAAAGCTCTCCATTAATGAAGTTGGCAATTCTGCCGAAGCAAAGTCCAGGTGGTACGATGCAGACGATAAGGTCGCCAATGGGAAAAGGGGATTGTTTCGATACACGAGCGTACCAGAGTGTCGCGATACTAACTCCAATGAAACCTCCATGGCTCGACATGCCGCCTTCCCATACTCGAAATATCATCAAGGGGTCTTCAATTAGTTTCGGCCAGTTGTATAACAGTGCATGACCGACTCTACCACCCAGCAGAACTCCGAGCACTTGGAAGGTCAGCAGGTTTAGAATCTGTTCGGGTTCGTATGGACTACGGTTTTTTTTCCAAAAAAGTCGTAGCAACATGCCAGCGGCGACAAAGCCGCAGAGATACGATATTCCGTACCAACGAATACCTCCCGGACCCCAATCGCGAAACCCTTCCGGGAATTCATACAGAAATGGGCTCAAGTCATGAACCCAGTATTGAGCTTCAGTTGGCATTACGATTCTTTCGTAGAAGGGTGAGGGGGAAGTGAGCCTGTAACTATTTCTCCTCCCGCTATAACATTACTTTTGCGTCTAGCTAATTCTCGCATGTCGACAGCAACATCGTCGTGCTCGAAGATTTCTTGACCGAGAATGCTTTCGATAATGTCTTCCATGGCAAGGACGCCAACCGTGGAACCGAATTCGTCCGCGACGACCACAAGCTGGCTATGTTGAGCTAGGAGGAGGCGGAGAGCTTTGTCGGCCGAAGCGTTTTCAGGGACAAAAACAACATCTTGGGCAAGTTCTTTGATTATCACTTCATCTTTGTCTTCCGCAGCAGCCTGAAGTAAATCTCTCCGGCGTACTATTCCTGTGACTGAATCAATGGTTTCGTCAAATATTGGAACGCGGGCGAAAGGGACGTTTGGATGCTTGGTAAAGACTTCACCAACGGTCATGTCTTCTTCGAAAGCAGTGACTACTGTCCGTGGAGTCATTATGTCCCTAACGTGAACGTCGTCGAGACGCAGGGCATTCGTCACAAGGTTGCTTTCATTATTAGACAGGCTTCCCTCCTTCGCTCCCTTTCGAGCCAAGAGGATTATTTCTTCTTCCTCGTCTATCTCGCGTTCGTTGTTTTTAGGCACAACCGCTTTAACAGTAGCTTTGCAGACCTTCGATATGGGTGCCATTACGAAGCGGACGACGGCTAACGGATACACGAGATGAACCTGAAGCCCTCCTCGGTAGGCCACCGCGATGTTTTTCGGGATAATTTCTGCGAAGAAAAGAATGCCCAGTGTCATTCCACCGGCAAAAATCAGCAAGCTGTTGCCGCCATCTCCAAAGGCTTTCTCGGCCAGTCCTCCAACCAATGTGGCTCCCAGAGTATTCGCAATGGTGTTGAGGCTTAGGATGGAAGACATCGTTTCCTCGATTTCCTCGCGGTATCTCTCCAGCAGTTTGCCTTTTCGAGAAGACTTTTTCTTCAAGGACTCGATTTCGACGGGCGTTATGCTCAAGATCATCGCTTCCAAGGTCGAGCAAAGGGCGGAAATCCCAATCGTCAGAGCAATTGCAACAATTAGTTCAGGGAGTAAATTCATCCTTGAGGGAATTTTCGCCCGACTAGACCGGCGATCACCGTTTCCTGACTGTTTCCGTCTTTGTTACAGCCCATTCAAATGTAGCAACTGGAACGGGTGGGATGCCTTGTGGATGGAGTACCCCCGCAGGTTAATATTGCGTTTTCCCGTTTGGGTTCTCATTGAGTCAATTCTTTACTATCCAACCATCCTATAAGTGCGAATGCAAGAAATTGTTGAAGAACCTGAACCAAATACTGACCTGAAAACGCTCCCTCTGCGAGATTTTCACGAAGACTTGGGAGCAAAATTCACATCATTTGCATCATGGGAAATGCCACTTGCGTATGGCAGTTCGGTAGAGGAGCACATGTCCGCCCGTAAAGCAGCAGCGGTCTTCGACGTTAGCCACATGGGTGAAATCCAAGTGCTTGGCAGCGATGCCGGTCTATTTCTTGACTATGCCCTAACCAATTCGATTTCGACTGCAGACGTCGGTCAAGCTGTCTATTCTCCCATGTGTGACGAGACCGGCGGCGTTATCGATGACCTTATTGCGTGCAAAAGGAGCAACGATGACTACCTCTTATGCGTCAATGCCTCGAATGTTGAAACAGACTTCGATTACTTGAAAGATCTCGCGACTGGCTTTGCCTGTGAAGTGGTTGATCTGTCGCAGAAATACGGTCAGCTTGCCGTCCAAGGTCCTGATGCATCGGCAATTGTTTCACAATCCGCGGGTGTGGACCTCGGTGTTATTGGCAAGATGCATTTCACCGAGGTTGATGTCTTTGACTCTCCCGTACTTTTAGCTCGTAGCGGTTATACGGGAGAAGATGGTTTCGAAATCTATTGCCGGAGCGAAGCCCTTCATTGCTGGGCAGAGGCTCTTGTCGAGTCGGGCGAATCTTATGGTCTTCGCTGGGCTGGCTTGGCTGCACGCGATAGTCTTCGTCTTGAGGCTGGGTTACCTTTGCATGGGCACGAACTGTCTGACCGGATTACTCCCGTTCAAGCAGGTTTTGGATGGTCCGTGAAGTGGGATAAACCAAGAGGTTTCGTAGGTCGTGAAGCCTTGCTCGAGGAAAAGGAGAATGGTCCTGCCGGACGTTTGGGGCATTATGTCGTGGAAGACCGTCGTATTCCTAGGGAGGGTGACCCCATTATGTTTGAGGATATTGCAGTCGGTCGGGTTACATCCGGCGGTTACTCGCCTTTGTTGGGTAAACCCATCGGGATCGCTTGGATTCAATCCGAATATTGGACTCAACGAATGAATCAGGGTTGGGTCGCAGAGGTTCGAGGTCGTCCCGTATCGATCTCCATCGGAAAACCTGCCCTTCGTCGCTAAATCGATTGTTTGCTAGGGGCAGTCAACTGATAGTGATCAGATCAAGCCATTAAACATCTGCCGTTTTGTCGGGCATTAATCCCTTTTGGATCTATTTGTTCTCGCGGAAACCTTTGACAACGACGTCTACGCCTCCGAAATTCTTAAGACCGAGATTACCAACTAGGACATGCTCAACACGTTCGCGAAGGGCTGATCGAGTTTCCTTGATATTACAGTCGGCGTCCACCCTGAGACGAACGTGTAGACGAAGTTTTCCCCGAAGGTGTACGATTTTTGTCGTGGGGGAGTGTACGGCGTCGAGGTTTTCGCAAGATTTTCGGACGAGTTCGTGAAGTGCGTTTGGCGTAATTTGTACGGCTCCTTCTTCGTCTGAAAAGGCGAGAATGAGTTCGCGGCGAAACTTCCTTAAAAGATACAGCAATAGGAGTAAAAAAAAGAGTAGTGCCAAGGCTGCCTGATAGAAGGGTTCGCGTATGGCCTCGGTAAAAGTGATTTCCCATATTTCAGAGGGAAGAAACTGGGTGCAAATGATTTCCATAAGGAACTTGAGGGGGGAGATTTAGCCGGCTGACTGTTCGTCCACATAGTCCGACAACTCATCCTTTTCTGAAACATCCATTTTGATGTCGTCGATAATGACGTCAATTTTTGACGCGGGGTTTCCAGTCATAGCCAAAATCTGATCCCTGATGCTTTCTTGAATTGCAAAACCAGTCTTGGCTAAGTCTACCCCAAATTCCAAGACCACTCGAACTTCGATTTCGTAGCCACCAGC
>CAWVZQ010000073.1:0-10774 GCA_963934405.1 uncultured Opitutales bacterium
TAAGACCTGCAATCGGCGTGACGTCGGTGACTTGGTTGTCGCTGATCCACAATGTCTCCAGTTTGGTTAAGCTCTTCAATGGGATGAGGTCCGTGACTCGGTTGTTGCTGAGAGTCAGCGTGGTCAAGTTGGTCAGATTTGCCAATGGAGCGATATCCGTGATTTGATTTTTCGGGAGGTAGAGTTTGGTGAGTTGGTTCAATCCAGCCAGCGGTTTTACATCGGTGATTTGGTTGCCTAGCAGTACCAGTTTGGTGAGGTTTTTCAGATTCGCCAATGGCGTGAGGTCCGTGATCTGGTTTTTGGGTAGGTAAAGCTTGGTTAACTTGTTCAATCCCGCCAGTGGCGTGATGTCTGTGACTCGGTTGCCGACAAGTACCAGTTTGGTCAGGTTTTTCAATCCGGCCAGTGGGGTGACGTCGGTGACTTGGTTGCCCCAAAGGTCGAGTTCTTCAAGATTGGTTAGTTTTGCCAGTGGAGTAACGTCTGTGATCCGGTTGTTCCATAGGTCGAGTTCCTCCAACTTGGTGAGTTTTGCCAGTGGAGAGATATCGCTAATTCCGTTGCTTACGAGGCGTACGTAGGTGGCTCCTATTTCCTCGGCCCTGTGAATCTGCGCCAAAACGGCAGGACCGCCTCGTGCTTTGAGTTCGGTTTCCCCTCCGTCTCGTCTCTTTGCTTCTTCGACAAGTGCCTTTGCCTTTTCGTCCTGTCTTTTCGCTTCCGCTTCGGCAATGCTTTGGGTCTCCATCTCGGCAAGCGCCTTTCTCTCCATCTCTTCGAGCATCTTAGCTTCCATTTCGTTCCGGTTTTTCTCCTCAACTTCGGCAAGTCTCTTCGATTCCTTTGCTCTCCTCTTTTCTTCTGTAATTAAAATCGGGTTCGGATGACCGCATGTCGGGCATTCTTCGGCTTGCTTGGAGATGGCATTCCCGCAAGCTTCGCACTTTGCGATTAGCGATGATTCGGATACCGCTCCTACATTGGTTTCGCCCAAATCGTCATTCACACGGTCACAGGACGAGGTGAACAGTGCGAGTAATGCGATTACTATATAGCGTAGTTTCATTGATCCCTGGCTATGCCAAATGTGTTTACTAGAGCAAGCTCCTGTCCCACGAGTTGAAGAGATTAGTCAAGGGCTGTTTCGAAACGCCTTTCGACTATTTATATTTAGAAGGAGATTTTACAGTTCGGCAGGGCATTCCTAAGCAATGTCTTCTGGTCTTCCGTTGTTATGTTTCCTTCGAGGCTAAGCTCGGTAAGGTTGGTTAGACTCGCAAGGGGTGAAATGGCAATTATTTGGTTTTTACCTAGGTTCAGTTCTTCCAACTTGGTTAACCCCTTCAAGGGAGTGACGTCGAAGATTTGGTTCTTACTGAGGAAAAGCTTCTCCAAGTTCTTCAACTCAGCCAACGAGGTGAGGTCCTTGATCTGATTGCCGTAGAGTTGCAACTCGGTCAACTCGGTCAATCCCGCTAGAGGCGTGAGGTCCGTGAGTTCGTTGTCGTAAAGGCTCAGTAGCGTCAACTGGGTCGAGTCCGCAAGAGGGGTGAGATCACGAATTTGGCTGCTGTGGAGGTATAGTCTAGTTTCACCGTCTTCCTTCGCTTTGCGAATTTTGGCTAATGCCTTGGAGCCGCCTTTCGCTCTTATGATGTCTTCGGCGTCAAGCTTGATGGCTTGCTTCTTCGTCTCAATGTAAATGGGGTTTGGGTGACCGCAACGAGGACAGCCTCTTGCTTGCTTGGAAATGTTTTTCCCACAAGCCTCGCACTTTGTCATGAGGGTCGGATCGCCCGACTCTTCTTCCCTCCCGACCTCCTGGTGATCTCCGTTCCCGCACCCCGACAACAAAGATAATGCGACTAGGATTCCGGGATTTAGTAACTTCATTCCCTCAACCTAGAAAGCGTAAGAGATTAGAGTCAAGGTAGAGGGTGCTGCGGCTAGGAGTTTGTAGTGCTTTGGCAAGTATCGAATCAATTAGAACCAGTCGAGAGGCAGACTGCTTCCTTGGTGCTTCTTGCGAAGACTCGGCCATCGCTCAGGACGGGCGTACTCCAGCATTTTCCTGTGATTACTTTGCGACGGGCCAATTCCTTATAGCCTTTCGGCGATGCTGAGACCACGGCGAGCTCGCCGTTGTCGGCAAGCGCAAGTAGCTTGTCTCCGGCGAGGATGACGTTGCCGGGCCCGTAACCGTCTTTGGACCACTTCACTTCGCCTGTTTCCAGTTCCACGCATTGAAGCGGACCTTTACCGTACTTCTTGAAGCTGAACATCCCGTACAAGTGGCCTTCGTGGTAAACGGGTGTGCTCCAGTGATTGATCAACTTGTTTGATTTGCGCCAGACCTCGGTCGAAGTTAAGGAGGAACCTTTCTTGGAGATTCTATAGAGTCCGGCTCCCACGCCATAACCGGCTGAGCAGTATACAAGATTTCCAGTAACTATTGGGGAGGCGGCCGTGGATACCGCGAACCTGAACTTTTGTCGCCAGAGTTCCTTGCCCGTGGATGCATCGACGGAGACGATTCCCGATACGCAAAAGAAGAGGATTTGGCGTACGCCGTGAATGGTTGCGGCTATAGGCGTGGCGTGAGTTATGATTTCGTCGCCACTCTTCCAGATCATCTTTCCCGTTGTACGGTCAAAGGCGAGAAAGGTTTGTCCTGCGCCACCGCCGTAGACGATCACGTTCTTTCCTTCCAACAAGGGGCCGGATGCGTTGTCCCACTTGATTGGGAGTCCGGAATGTTCCTTTACGACCGATACCTTCCAGATCGATTTCCCATTCGATGCATCGAAGCAATAAAGGTTCATGTCGGCATCGTAGACCCAGACCTTGCCGTCTGTGGCGGAGGGGGTGGAGCGTGGACCATCGCCACCCTTGTTGCCCGAAGCACCGGAGTCTCCTCCTCCTCGACCGAAATCGAGGCGATCCAATTTAGCCGACCAGACTTCCTTCCCCGTCTTGACGTCGAGGGCTAGGCAGAATTCTTGCTTCAGGCCATCCTCGTCCGTCCTCCCTACAAGAGTGAATGCTCGACCGCCCGAAACACTGAAAGAACTGAAGCCAAGTGGCGTGGCCGTCTTCCATGTTTGGGAGGATGCCTTGTTGAGCCATGCAGCGGATACCAGCGTTTCCTGTGCCTTGTTGTCGGAATTGGCGCCGTGATATTGATTCCATTCGGCCGCGTCCAAAGCATTTGCTCCGAAAAGAGCCAGCGTGAATAGTATATGATTTGTTTTAAACGGCGATTGCATGAAGTTGAATTGTTGATAATCAGAAACCTTTATTCATTCGCACGCTGATTTTTTCAATCCTATTTGACCGCACTTTCTTAGATGACCGTAGAGACCTTACACAATCATGGTTGGCCCGATTCGGTCCGAATTGTTGATTCCCACACGGGTGGGGAGCCCACTCGGATCGTCGTTTCGGGGGGACCCGACCTTGGCTCGGGAAAGCTAGCGGAGCGTCGAGAACGTTTGCGCGACGAATTCGATGACTTTAGGGCAGCCGTCGTACTTGAGCCTCGTGGAACCGACGTCTTGGTGGGTGGCTTATTAGTGGAACCATCCGAACCCGATTGCGTTGCTGGCATTATTTTCTTCAACAACGTGGGTGTTCTCAACATGTGCGGTCACGGTACGATTGGTTTGGCCGCAACTTTGGCTCATCTCGGTCGCGTTGACAAGGGGGTGCATCGTTTGGATACGCCCGTAGGTTCGGTGGGGATTGAACTACATGAGAACAACGAGGTAAGCGTTGAGAACGTGCCGAGCTATCGATTCGCTCGAAACGTCACCATCGAAGTGGAAGGGCATGGTCCCTTGTCGGGCGACGTAGCGTGGGGCGGAAATTGGTTTTTTCTCGTGGAGGACCACGGCCAAGTGATTGAAGTCGGAAACGTCGAGCGACTGTCCGGTTTCACGCGCCGTATTCGATCAGCCCTCGATCGTGAAGGTGTGACCGGAGCGGATGGCGGCGAAATCGACCACATCGAGCTTTTTGCCCCAACCGACAACCCTGCCGCCGATTCTCGTAATTTTGTGCTTTGCCCGGGGGGAGCCTACGACAGGTCGCCCTGTGGCACGGGTACAAGCGCCAAGCTGGCTTGTCTTGTCGCGGATGGAAAACTTTCTCCCGGTGAAACTTGGCGGCAAGAAAGCGTTATAGGCAGTATCTTCGAGGCGACGGGAAAACTTGATGGAGACAAGGTCATCCCGACGGTTCGCGGTTCCGCCTACGTAACTGGCGAGGGTGAGCTTTTCTTTGATTCCACAGACCCCCTCCGTACAGGAATTTCGACATGAACGATTCGGCAAAGCCCGTCCTAGTTGTGGGTGGCGGTGTCATTGGCGCCGCATGCGCTCACTACCTTGTGGAGGCCGGTTTGAAGGTCGTTATTATCGACCGTGAACTTTTCGGCGAGGGCTGTTCTTTGCACAATTGCGGTTACGTCTGCCCTAGTCACGTATTACCTCTCACCGAACCGGGCGCCGTTGGAGCCACCCTCCGTGGGATGCTCAAGCCTAACTCACCTTTTTCCGTCAAACTTCGGCTGGACCTGCGTTTGGCTCATTGGTTTTTTCGTTTCGCTCTTCGTTGCAACGAGACGGATATGTTGGTCGGAGCACAGGCTATTCATCCGCTTCTCAAGTCATCCATGTCGTTGTATCGGGATCTGATGAAAAACGAGGAATTCGACTGTGATTGGCAGGAAAAAGGCCTGCTCTACGTTTACGAGTCCAAAGAAAAATTCGAGAGCTACTGCAAGATCAACGAACTCCTGACCCGGAAATTCGAAGAACCTGCAACTCGCTTGGAAGGTGACGCTCTTTACGATCTTGAACCTGCTCTAAAACCCGGTCTTGCCGGAGGGTGGCATTACGAGGGCGACGCTCACCTGCGTTCCGACATGCTCATGACTTCCTGGAAGGCGTCGTTACTGAGCAAGGGGGTCAATATTATGGAGAATTGTGCGCTCAATGGCTTGCGAGACATGGAAGATGTAGGCGTCGTGGCGGAAACCGATTCCGGAGAGATAGAGGCAAGTCACGTCGTGATGGCGACAGGCGCTCTTTCCCCCAAGCTGGCCAACGTCATCGGTTGGAGAGCTCCGATTCAGCCAGGGAAGGGTTACTCGCTCACTATGCCCCGACCGAACACTTGTCCGGCGATCCCTCTCGTCTTTCCCGAAACCCGCGTCGCGGTAACACCTTTTTCGTCAGGATATCGGCTCGGTTCCACCATGGAGTTTAATGGCTACGACGAAACCCTAAACCCAAAGCGAGTCGATTTGCTACGAAAGGGAGCCGAACGCTTTTTGCTAGAACCTTATTGCGAGCCCGTTGAGACGACTTGGTATGGTTGGCGTCCGATGACTTACGACAGCGTTCCCATCATCGGCACCTGCCCGGGGCGTCCCAAGGTAACGATTGCAACAGGCCACAATATGCTGGGTCTCAGCATGGCCCCTGCCACTGGAAAGCTTGTTGCCGAGTTGGTGACGGGAGAAACTCCACACCTGACTCCGGAGCCTTATTCGCCGGACAGGTTTTAAGAAGTTAACAGCAGGTAGACCACTGCCAGAATCAATTGAATGACGGCGTAAGGTATGGCAATTTTCACGAAACCCGCAAAAGACAATTTCAGTTCATACTTGTGGATGATCGTGACCGCCACGAGAGTTGAGGCCGAGCCGATCGGCGTAATGTTTCCGCCTAGGTTGGCGCCGAAGATCACTGCCCACCAGTAGGGGCTGTCGGAATTTGCCGCCATTTCGGGAATTCCTGCGAGAATTTTTGCGAGCATGGCTGCAAGGGGTATGTTGTCGGTTACGGAACTTGCGACTGCCGAGGCCACCAAAAGCGATGCAGGTCCGGCGGAATCACCAAGTTCAAGGATTGGCTTTAGCCACTCTCCAATCAGGCCCAGTACCTGTGCGTGTTCCATGACGTTGATGACCGCGAAAAGACAGACGAAGAAAAATAGGAGATCCCAGTCGATCGTCTTATAAAATCGATCTGCGACAGATTTGTAGCGAATGAGCATGAGCCCGGCGAAAGCCAGAGCCACGAAACCCAAGCCCAACTCGTTGATGACCGGCAACTGCGAGGTCATCGCCACGGTACCGATAAAAACGAAGGTCATGAGGGCCCCGAAACGGAAAAATCCCGGAGACTCTATCCCTTCGTTTTCATCGAAGCCCGCCACAAGAGCTTTGGCGGAGGCTCGTTCCTCATCGCTTTTGAGTGAGCTGATCTTGAAGAGCTTTGCTCCCATCCAAAGTGTCACTAGAGTTGATACGACTACATAGGGCGCCGCCTTTATGAAAAAATCGACGAACTCTATGCCTGCGGTTTTGCCCACGATGATGTTTGGGACGGAGGAAATCAGGGTGAGCAACCCTCCGACGTTGGTCAGCAATCCCTCGATCAGCAAGAAACCGAGCAACTTCTCCGAACGATCCAGCTTTTTTAGGGAAACACCCGTGAGGGAGCCGACGATTATCATGGCCGTAACATTGTTAAGCACGGCCGAAAAAACCACGGTCATTACCCCGTAAAGCACGAGCAGGCGAAGAGGATCGCCGACCGACAACTTGGTTAGTTTCACCGCAACCCAGGTAAATAGTCCTGATTTACTGGTGATATCTACAAACAGCGAGGAACCGAGAATGATGGCGATCACTTCCCAATCCACACCCGGCACGTAAACGGGCATAGAGACTTGGTGACCTCCTATTATCAAACTGCCGACGTCCGAAAAAGGAAGAAGGTGAAACCAAGTTCCAATAAAGAGAGCAAGAATGCCGAACACCCCAACGATGACAGATTTCTTTGCGTGAATTTTTTCTTCAAGGGCGAGGCACAGGATCATTGCTGCGAGCAAACCTAGAAAAAGGTAGGTCACGCCGGGTTCGACGGCATG
This sequence comes from uncultured Opitutales bacterium, assembly GCA_963934405.1. Classification (GTDB taxonomy): domain Bacteria; phylum Verrucomicrobiota; class Verrucomicrobiia; order Opitutales; family Seribacteraceae. Next base: position 6,943 of record CAWVZQ010000073.1, read on the forward strand.
CCCGGAGGCAGACGCTAGAATCGGATGGGAAATGCTCACAGTAACAGAATGGGAACGGATCTAAGCTCGACGGCAAGAGGGTGGGCCATCCCGTGCATCGCCATTTGATCGTCTTCCTTGGCGTGCATCACGAGAAGGTCGACGTGATCTTCCTCGATTTGGCTTCGGTAGTCTTCCAGTCGTCGACCGACCTTGGCCGCACCTTCCACTTCGATTCCGAGATTGGCTTCCTCCAAACCGGTTCGGGCGGCTTCGGAAAAGTCTTTTGCATCCTTCAGCAGGCGTGTGAGAATGCTTTCCTTCGCTACCTCAGTGTCGATCTCGGGAATCTTTCCGATGGCTTCGAGATAGCGATGAAGAGTCAATTCATCCTCGATGTGGCTAAGCAGAAGCTTTCCACCTTTGGGCGTGAAGGCGGCCGCATACTGAACGAGGCTGCCTTCTCCGCAAAGATGGCCTGATACCGCCATCACCTTCTTTGGCGGGTTGGCGAGCAGGTCCATGCTGTCGTCTCGGTCGGGGTGGGGCAGGACGAGCACGGGCGTGGTAGTGACCTGGGTAAGCACGTCGAGATGTTCGCCTAGGCTGTATGGCCATCGCCAAGCCTCGCTGCGCAGGTTGCGGTAAGTGATGAGAAGGTCCGGCTGGTGCTGCTCAACTTTCTCCAAAAGATCTTTGACGCTCTGGTAGTCGTTCTTGTGGAGAACTATCCAATTCGTATCATTCTCGGGTAAGATCTCGCCGAGGAACTTTCGGACGGTTTGCAGGTATAGGGCGGCTTGAGAGTCGTCGAGATCGGTCACCAGAAGCACCTTGCCCAAGGAGGGCGCCTCGTGGAGGTAGGTCGTTTTGGCTGCGGCTTTGAAGACGCTCTCGAATTGATCAACGGTGCTCATGTGATTGTTACAACTGGCTAACAAATGAGAACTGGAAAAGTTGCAAGATTAAAGGCGCTTGCTCTTGGTTCACGGAAGGCTTTTTTGATAGGTGATGCCTAAGAGACCAAACATTTTATGGATTTGCACGGACCAACAGCGCCTCGACACGATTCGCGCTTTGGGTAATTCCTCCGCCCGCACGCCCAACCTCGATCGATTCATTGGAGAGGGCGTAGCTTTTGAAAATGCCTTTTGCCAAAGCCCCGTGTGCGCTCCCAGTCGGGCGTCTTTTCTAACGGGCCGTTATCCTCGAACCACTCGTTGCCGGCAGAATGGGCAATCAATTCCTTCTGACGAGGTACTCGTGACCAAACTTTTCGCCGAGGCCGGTTATCATTGCGGTTTGGCGGGCAAGCTCCATCTGGCTTCCTGTTCGGATGGCAAGGTGGAAGACCGGACGGACGATGGCTACGAAGATTTTCATTGGTCCCATCATCCGCAGCCGGATTGGCCCGAGAACGCCTACACTCAGTGGCTTGCCGAGAAGGGCAAGACTTGGGAGGACGTGTGTGGCGGCGAAATCTCACCCTATGTGCTTGAGGGACCGCCCGCCGAGTACCACCAGACCACTTGGTGCGCCGAGAAGACGGTCGAGTTCATTCGGACCAATTCCGAACGATCGTGGTTCTTTAGTTTCAATTGCTTCGATCCTCATCACCCTTTTGATCCTCCCCCCGAATACTTGGCTCGCTATGATACCGAGAAAATGCCTTTGCCCAAGGTGTCTTCCGACGAACAGGCTCGTCAAACCAGTTTTCAGCAACTCGATCGCGAGTGGGCTCACAACAGTCCCGGGGAGTTTCACTCAGGGGCCATGAGCGATTCCGATCACCGCCATGTCTACGCCGCCTACATGGCCATGGTGGAGCTGATCGACGACCAGTTCGGGCGTATTCTTGAAGCCCTCGATGAAACTGGGCAGGCGGAAGACACTCTAGTCGTGTTCATGTCCGACCATGGTGAAATGCTGGGTGACCACGGAATTTATTTCAAAGGTCCCCACTTCTACGATTGCGCCGTTCGTGTGCCGCTCGTCATTCGTTGGCCTGCCGGTGACATTCGCCAAAACCTTCGTGCCGAGGGCCTCGTCGAGCTCCTGGATCTCGCCCCCACCTTTCTCGATGCCGCAGGTTTGCCGATTCCGGATCGTATGCAAGGAGGTTCTCTTCTTCCGGTGCTTCGCGGCGAGACCGATTCTTCTTCCATCCGACCTCACGTTTATTCCGAATATTACAATGCTTGGACCCACAAGAATGCTTACGGCACCATGTTCCGTACCGAAACGGAAAAAATCATCGTCTACCACGGTACGGAACAGGGGGAACTCTACGATCTCTTAGCCGACCCCGATGAATTCCATAACCTCTGGGGCGATGCCTCTGAAACAGATCGCAAGCTACGCCTAATGAAAGGCTGTTTCGATGCGTCGGTTCTCTCCATGGACCCCGAGCCTCCTAGGCGCGGTCCCTTCTAGAGCTTTAATCTTGGGTTGTGGTGGCTGTTTTACCTTTGGAAAAGCAGCGTCTGCATAGCGAGACGTATCTTTCGTTCCCGCCGATTTCCACCTGTTCTCCGTGGCTTACTTTTTGCCCGCTTTCGTCTATGCGGGCGTTCATGGTGGCTTTTTTCCCGCAATGGCAGACTGTCTTGATTTCCTTTATGTCGTCGGCCCAAGCAAGAAGGTATTGGCTACCCTCGAATAGTTCTCCTTGGAAATCGGTCCTCAGTCCGTACACCAGTACCGGCACTTTTAACACATCGGCCACGCGGCCCAGTTGACTCACCTGTTCTTTCGTTAGGAACTGGGCTTCGTCGAAAAGGGCGCAGTCCAAGGATTTGGAGGCATGCGATTCCTCGATAATAGCGAACAGGTCGTCCTCCTCGCTGAAATGTTGAGATTGCGCCTGTATCCCGATGCGGGATGCAATCACTTTGTCGCCGTATCGGTCGTCCGCCTTGGCGGTGAAAAGCAGGGTGCGCATGCCGCGTTCCAAATAATTGTGGTTGGCTTGCAACAGGGCCGTGGATTTCCCCGCATTCATCGAGGAGTAGTGAAAATAAAGTTTAGCCATTTTCGGAAAGTAAGGATTCAGCTCCTTCCAGACAGGCGGGTAGGGAGACTCCGGTCAAGTGAGAACCGCTCAGTACCAATCCCGAATTCGCGTTTTGCAGGCGTTTGGCGGCTTTCAGACGGTTGTCTTGGCCCGAGTCGGGTAGGGGAATTGCCTTGGGCCAGCGAACCAAGTTGCGAAAAGTGGGTTTGCCCCGCACTTCAAGCAGTCCTTGAAGCTCTTCCAGCACGAGATCGTGCAATTGCTCTCCCTCCAACTGGGCCAAATCCGGTTGGCGTTCTCCACCCACGAAGGTGGTGAGGAGAACGTGTCCCTCTGGCGCTCGTTTCGGAAACAAGGTGGAGGAGAAGAGTGTACCGAGAATTCGCAGGTTTTCTTTTTCAGGAACGAGAAAGCCAAACCCATCTAGCGGGTGTCCGACCTCCTTCCGGTGAAATCCCAACTGTGCGACTGCAACGGGGTAATGTGGTGCGGAAGCCAATGTTTTAAACGAGTTGCTCTCCGCCAACCCCTTCCACTCGATCGATTCCAGCGCGTGGGCCGGCACAGAGCACACTATGCGATTTGCCCGTTCCTCCTTTCGTTCACCTTCTTCCTCGAAGGTTACTGTCCATGCTTCGCCATCTCGTGAGATTTTCCGCACGGGTGCATTCAGTTTCAAGTCGTCTCCCAATTCTTCGGCCAGACGGTTTGGTAGTGCGGCGAGCCCTTCCTTGAAAGAGACTAGTCGCGTCTTCGGCAATCCCTCCCGCTTCCTTCTCTTGGCCGCCTTGATCCCACCGATCATTAGTGAGCGGTGCTTACCCTCTAATTCATAGATTG
>CAWVZQ010000074.1:0-10735 GCA_963934405.1 uncultured Opitutales bacterium
CGAGTCTCCGGATAGCAATGTCTCTGCTCCCCCCGCTTCTTTTTTGGCTTCCGATTTCTTTGCCGGCGCACTCGAGGCCGCGAGGGCAGGCGATGCCATGGGCACACAGCGCCTTGTAGACGTCAAGAGCGGCAGGTTGACTCCCTCAATCGCTTTTAACATGGGCTACAATTATACCTCCAATCCCATAAAAGTGAAAAAGAGTGCCGAGGGGTACAAACCCGATGGATTCACCGCTCTTCTAAATTTGACTTTCAACATGGGGCTTGGCGAATATGGAGTCGGCGATGACGTCTTGCTCGCACCCTCACTTATGCTCATGCACATGAGAACCTATACGGACCCCGTTAAGGATCATGGCGACGAACAGGAAGCCTTTGACGTGGATGTTCAAATCGCCGCACTTACTTTGCCTGTCATTCTTCCAAATGATTACACTGTTGTTCTGGGACATACTTACGTTCGTCCGATTTCTTTTCGTGCTGACAACGTGATTTCATATTCTAATACCCCCAACTTATCACTAACCAAGATCCTTCCTTTGCCCACAGGCGATATTCTTTCTCTTACAGCAGGCACCAGTTATTCCTTTTCTAATGGTGATACTCTTGAACAGCAAATAGCGGATCCGACATATTATAATTTTATTGAAGCTGTTATGGGCGGTGCCGCCAATGTACTTGCTCAGCAACCCGTAAACGCCCAAGATGCTTGGACGCATACCTTAAACTTATCGTACATCAAGCCTGTCGGTGAACAACTCACGCTCACGCCTTCCATCACAATCAACAGAATGGAATACGCGAAAGGCACCAATAAAGGTCGTGGCGACACCAGTTACCTCGCTGCTGTGGTGGCAGCTTACACTATTTCCGAATGGGTCAACGTTTCGGCCGCCACCAATTACATGTGGAAGCGTTCCAGCGACTCCAATCTCGATTTCGAGGATTTCATTGGTGGCGTAACCATGGGGCTGAACTACGCATTCTAGCAGGTTTCCGCTAGATGCATGGACCAGACCATGAGTTGCCTGAGGCTTTGTTCGGATAAAGCTTTCAAGCTAGGTCTCGTTTTCTTTTGTTTCGGCTCAACTTTCCTTTTTTCCGAACCTACGGTAGAGAACGCTCAGTCTGAAGTCCTTCTTCTGTTGGAAAAGGGACAATCCTTGGCAGACCAAGGGGAATTCGTTCCTGCAATCACAGCCTTTAACCGAGCGATTGGCTTGCTGGAGCAAGATCAACAACAGGATCCTCTTTTACGCGAAAGAATTGAACAAGCTTTACGCATCACCAAGGGGCGGGCGATTGTAGCTCGTTACAAGGGTTCTCTCTCGGATTCTTCCGTTGGTAAAGCTCAGGCGACCATTCCGTCCGAACCAAAGGATGTGAGCGTCAGGCAAGTTTTCGGTTCTGTTCTTTTGCGAGGTGAATTTAAGCCGCGGAGTCTGACCCAATCGGGCGAAACCTTGGGTTTTGGGAGACGGGTTACTGTTTCATCGAAGTCGGGGGTGGATTTGGACTTTCGGGGGAAGGCGGGTTTCAACTTGCGGGTGGTGGATGCAGGGAGCTTTACCTTGCCGACACCGGGCGTTCTTGATGCTCATTCTGGCGCCTACCTTTTGAGAGCCAATGAAGATGATGGAAAAATCCGAGTAGAAGCTCCCTTTGCCGAGGTGGAGGTGTCGGGAGACGATCCTTTCGCAGTGATGATAGGCATAACCACCAACGGCGGTCTCAAGATGATCGGTCTTCTTGGGGAAGTCGAATTGCGTCGGTCGGGTCAGGATTTGCAAAAGTTACGTCCCGGACAACTGGTGTTCGTTCTCCCGAAGGGATACAGTCGCAAAATGTACGTGGAATTGAGCACCCTCATAACGACTGCGGATTTACTTACCGCCTTCAAGGAACCGCCTCCCTACTACAAACGCCTAAAGACCGAGGCTCTTGTTCAGGCTTTACGCACCAAGCGCCGGTTTCGTACCGTGGTCGGGGACGTCAAAGGTATCGACAGCTTCGAAATGAAGGTGCTCAGGGAAGACGAAAAGAAGTAAAACCGCTCTTCCTAAACCTGTCACATTTATGTTCTCGCCTATTGCAAGGGGCATTCATTCGCGCTAGTTTTATTTCATGAGTTCATTCTCTTCTTCTTTTCCTCGCCTGATATTTGGTGGACTGCTTCTGCTTTTACCTTCTTTTGGTAATGCTCAGGAAAAACCGCCTATTCTTCCTGAGTTGATGGTGGAGCCTGTTGTCGCCTCGGCTTCGTTGATGCAGACTGTATTGGCGGAAGGCGCTCCGGAAACCTATGTGTTGCTTTCCGAAATGCTGGATGGCGGCATTACTGCCTCGTTGAACGATTCCCACAAGTTTCGCGTAATCCTCAAACGCCCCGAGGGTGGTCCTCCTCCCAACGTTAAGCAAGTCCGACTTCAGATAAGGCTGGACGATTTTCAAGACCTAGAGAAACGGGCAAACCTGCCCGGATTGGGTGAAGTAATCGTAAAACGCACGTTGCGAATAGGCTTGATTGGCAGTCTCTACGATTTGCATACGGGTGAACTGCTCGCTTCCGCCGCCATACGGTTGGCCGAGACGGAAACCACCGTCGAGGACGTCGTACGCCCTGTAAAGGGCCCCAAGAACCGTGAGTTGCTCACGCAATTATCGGATGAGGCAGCCCGTCAACTGGTGTGCCGCACTCTTGATTGCCTGTCTCCACCTCGTGTAATTGCCATAACCGGCAAACAAATCACCTTCAATCGTGGACAAGATTTCGGATACCCCGTCGGGGAACTGGTGGATGTGTTTGCCTTGGGCGAGGATTTGAAGGATCCCGAGACGGGAGCGTCCCTTGGGCGAGAGGAAGTCCTCGTGGGTACGGCTCGAGTTCGACGCGTGAACCATAGAGTGAGTTCGGCCCTTGTCTTGGAGGATCACGGAATAGAAAAGATGTGCGTGATTCGGCCCACGAACGTAAAGCTTTCCGATTTTGTAGATTAGTGTGGGCTGCCTAGGCCGTAATTGGATTGCCCGTGGCTTGGGCTATGCCGGTCTAGTGGGCTTAGCCGTTCTTTCCGGATGCGTCACCAATCATTACGACCGCACCGAGGAGTTTCGGTTCTCCTGGAAGGTGGGCGATGTTCAGGGTGCGGCCGAACAAGCGTCTGAGCTGGCGAAGAAGGGGCCGAAGAGAGATCGTCTTCTGTACCTGTTGGAGGAAGGTTCTGCTCGTCGGGCGGCAGGGGATGCCGCGGGTAGCAGGTTGGCTTTTTCGGCCGCCGAAGAGAATTACAAACGATGGTTCGGTGCTCATCACAAGACTTCATTCAGGCTATCCGAGCAGTTTGCCTCGGTCGTGGGGTCCGCCGAGTGGAAACCCTACAAGACTAGAATTTACGAGCGAGTCATGATGTGGCTTTACCAAGCCCTCAACTACATGGAAACAGGGGATGCAGGTCGCACGAGGGCGGAAATCTTCAAGACCCGCCAAGCCATTTCCGATGCCAAGCTGCTCTGGAAGGAAGAGCTTGAAGAAGCTCGTGAGCAAATGAAGAAAAAAGGGATCGATTTGGACAAGACAGTGGGAGATCCCCGAGCAAAGTCGAAATCAGATCAAATTTTGTCGGAAGCGCGATCCATGGTTCCCGCCAATCTTCCCGATTACGTAAACCCGGCCGCTCTTTTTCTCGAGGCCCTTTACTTTCTTCGAACGGGAAGTGCCGCTTCGGATTTTGAGAAGGCGGAGTTTTCTCTTCGTGAATTGCTTGTCATCCATCCCGATAACGAATGGCTAAAAGAGGACTTTCGGCAGGCAGCCCGCAAGCAAGTGGATCCGAAACCCGCAACCTACTTATTTTTGGAAACGGGGAGAGCGGCCCGTAGGTCCGAGTTTCGACTGGAGTATCCCTTGTCGGTAACGGAAGTCTTACCTCCGCAAGTGGCTCTACTGTTGATGGATCCCACATCGCGTATCCCTTACCTGGGCGTGGCATTGCCTCGATTACGAGCCAATCCCTCCCACTTGGAAGGATTGCAGGTGGAGGCTGATGGCATGGCGAATGTTCGCACACGACCACTGGCCGACCTCGATGCCATCATTGCCAAGGAGTTCGACAAAACCTATCCCGTTGAACTTGCGAAGGCTATTGCGGGCGCTTTGACCAAGGCGGGCATTCAGCATGCCGTGACGGATTCCGTGCGCGAAAAGGACGAGACCACGCGTGTCGCCACCGGCATTGGAATAGGCATGCTGGCCCATGTCACGACCAAGGCGGATTTGCGTGCATGGTCCACTTTGCCCAAAAAGGTTCTCTTCTGTAAGTTTCCCACTCCGGCCAAGAAAAGGTTGACCCTGAGGGGTGTGGGGAGGAATCTTATAGCTGAAGTGGAATTACCTGAGGGACAAACCAACGTGGTGTGGGTGAGGAGCGTTACGCCCGCCACTCCCTTGCGTATCGTAGCTAACTTTACCTTGGAGCCAGATTTATGAAAAAAATCCATTCTGTGTTATCATTGTCGTGTGTGCTTGCGCTCGCCGTCTTTTCATCGGGTTGCAACAACCCAATCATCAGTGCCGGCAAGAGCGATCCCAACGACAAAAGTACCCAACCTGACCTTAAGCGTGTGGAAATGGGCGGTTCCCTTGCGCGAGACCTCGAAATTGCCAGCATTAACCAAACGATCGTCAATGAGGATCTCCTGAAGATTCAGGCCAATGTTCGTAACGTGAAAGGTGGCGACTGTCGCATTAATTACAAGATCGAGTGGATGAACGCCGACGGCATAGTAATCAACGATTCTTCCGCCGTCTGGCTGCCTCTTCGGATTCGAGGAGGTGAGACCGCTGCTATCCAGTCGGTAGCCACGACTCCCAACGCGACCAACTTTCGGATCAAGATACAGAAGGCAAAATACAAATAACACGAATTTAATCAGACCTCCAAATGAAAGCTACAGCAATTACCACTCTCCTCGCTCTGTTCACGGCAATATCTTTTACCTCCTGTGGCCCCCGTAGTCCGGTTGGGCGCAATGCCGATACCCGCTACATCGACGACGGCAGCGAAAAAGGTCTCGTGAATCTGGGTAAGATCAACGCTCAGGACTTCACCCGCGCGGCGAACAAACTGCTTCAGGACTTGTTCACGAGCGGCGCATTAGCGAAGGCTCCCGTGCAACCTGCGGTCTTGCATGTGGGCAAAGTCCGTAACGATACCCAGACCTATTTCGATACGGATTTGCTGCTTCAGGGCATGAAACGAGACCTGCTTGCCAGTAACAGAGTGAAAATCTCGACCACTGAGGGGCCCGGAGGCATCGGTGCCGACGAGTACGCCCAAGACGTTAGAAAGAAACTCGAGCTTACCGGAGATCCCAAAGTGAACCGGCCTCGACCTTACTATTCTCTTTCGGGGAAGATCATAGAGGAAACTTCACGCGTGGAAAAGGTAACTCAAAAGGATTTTTACTTTTTGCTCACCCTCACCGAACTCGATGCCGGGACCGGGGTTTGGTTCGGGCGCGAATTGATTACCAAGCAGGGACGCCGAGACGCGATCGGCTTCTAACGAGGAGCAAAAAGCGTTTCGATCGCTCGGGCGTTCGGAATCCTAATGCGTTTTCCATCGCCTAGTGGTAGGTGTTCCTTGAGCTCGAGTACATCGCCTCTTTGCAAGCTTTCCACGAACTCGCGATCTCCCGATTCCAAGTCGCGAGTCTGGATTTCATAGGTTCGCTCCGAGTTTTCGGCGGTTATGCCTACGAAAAAGTATAGTCCTCTTCTCTTGTTGATAGGTGAGACCAAGCGAAAGATTTTGGGTGTCGGGTCAAATAGCCTCTGAGGTTTTTTAGACAGAAGAACGAAGCCAAACTTGAGATCGATCAGGTTGAGACCCAGTGGCTCGTTGATTTTTTTCGCGACCTGAGGAACTTTCCACGAGCGAACTTCGTGGCTATGAAAAGGCGAGTCTGCGTTGACCAAGGGGCAACCCTTCCCATTGAAGTAGGGCGCGTGCAGATGGACTTGTCCACCTTCGGAAACCATTGCTGCAGCTTTCTGCAGGCGCTGGCAGCCTTCCTTGAGGGCTGGTTCAACGACTACTAGGAATCCGCTCGGCTTCAATAGGGATGCGACCTCTCCCAGCTTGCTTGCATAAATTTCGGGTTCATCCTCGGGAATGATTTCGTTCAAAGTCGACCCGAGCAGGATTAGGTCGTATTTGTCTCGGTGCCTGTTTGGAATGTTACCGCATAGGTCGGCGCGTTTGGTTTCCACCTTCGATCCCGGCCATAGTTGGTAAAGCCCACTGTGCAGGTTTCGGAAGTAGCCCAAGCTTTTCCCCGAGTAGTCGATTGTCCGGAGCTCGATTGGGTTTTCAACGCCACGATCACGAAGCGTTCGAAGCGCCGCAAGGCTCGCAGCCCCGGAACCGCAGCCAAGATCCAGAATCGTCAATGGTCCCTTGCGGGGGGGAGTCCATTCGCGAAGGTCGAGGGCTTCTGCGAGAACGTAACTCAGGTGAGTCCAGGTTCGAGGAAAGTAAAAGTTTCCGTAGGCGAGTATAGATAGGTCGCGCGATCCATAGCTTTTGGGAGTGAAGTGACGTTCCTTGTTGAAACGGTCGCTTTGGACGACGATTTCCTCTTGCAGCATACGAACAATCTTGGATTCTTCCGCATCGGGCCATTGGTCGTTCGCCTTATTCCACCACCATTGCTCTATTTCCTCCGGGTAGGGAGAAATGTTGGCCGTCGGGATTTTCATTGGATGGCCGAATTCGAGGCAGGTACGAAAGATTCGCTACTCCGGAGCAAAGGATTGCTGCTTATTCTGCCACGCTGTTTTTTGCGTGGGCTTTCATTCGCCTTGGAACCTCGCGAACTCGCAATCAATTTCCGATTACAGCTTACCGCCGTAAACGGCGTTGTCGCCCAATTGTTCCTCAATTCGGAGAAGCTGGTTGTACTTGCAGATGCGGTCCGTGCGCGAGAGTGAGCCCGTTTTGATTTGGCCCGCATTCGTGGCCACGGCGATGTCGGCGATGGTAACGTCTTCGGTCTCACCCGAGCGGTGCGAGATGACCGAGGTGTATTGTGATTCCTTCGCCATCTCGACGGCATCGAGTGTTTCGGTTAGGGAGCCGATCTGGTTGACTTTCACGAGGATCGAATTGGCAACGCCCAGGTCTATCCCTTTCTTGAGGAAATCAACGTTGGTCACGAATAGGTCGTCGCCGACCAGTTGTACCTTGTCTCCGATCGCGTCGGTCAGCTTTTTCCAACCATCCCAGTCGTTCTCGTCGAAGCCGTCCTCGATCGAGCGAATGGGAAACTTGGCCACCAAATCTTCATAATAGGCGACCATTTCATCGGAATCTTTTTCCGAGCCGTCGCTCTTGGAGAAGACGTACTTGCCTTTCTCTGCGTCGAAAAATTCGGAACTTGCCACATCCAAGGCGAATTCGATTTCGTCTCCCAGCTTGTAGCCCGCTTTTTCGACGGCTACGACCAACGATTCCAGCGCTGCTGCGTTGCTCGATAGGTTCGGCGCGAACCCGCCTTCATCCCCGACCGCAGTGGAAAGACCTTGATCCTTTAGCACTTTTTTGAGGGCGTGAAAGATCTCACAACCCATGCGGAGGGCCTCGCTGAAACTGGATGCCCCGACAGGCATAACCATGAACTCCTGAACGTCGATGGGGGCATCCGAGTGGGATCCCCCGTTGAGTACGTTCATCATAGGTACAGGTAATACTTTCGCGTTTGGTCCGCCGATATATTTGTAGAGAGGTAATCCACAGGCTGCGGCCGCTGCATGGGCAGTGGCGAGGGAAGCCCCGAGAATCGCATTGGCGCCCAGTTCCGCTTTGTTCGAGGTGCCGTCAACGGCAAGCATGGCCTTGTCGACACTAGTCTGATCCAACGCATCCATGCCTACGAGAGTCTCGGCGATCTTTCCGTTTACGTTTTCAACGGCCTTGGTGACTCCTTTGCCTAGATAGCGTGAATCGTCTCCATCCCGCAACTCGATCGCTTCGTGTTCGCCTGTGCTGGCACCCGATGGTACGGCGGCTCGCCCGTAGGCGCCTCCGCTCAATTCAACCTCCACCTCTACGGTGGGATTGCCTCGCGAATCGATGATTTGTCTTCCGTGAACGTCTACGATTGTAGTCATGTGATAATGAATTTGGTTGAACTAAAAAGGGTCGGTTATGATGACCTTCGAGGCCACAATGTCAAAAGCCTTCGGCATCAGCAGTTTTAAAACTGCTTGCCTCTTGCCCAGAATAGATATTTTTCAAAAGCCTTTTAAGCTAACGACATGGGCAAAGAACGAACTGCAATTTCACCCACCCGGGAAGAGGATTATCCCGAGTGGTATCAACAAGTAATCAAATCGGCGGACTTGGCGGAGAACACTCCTGTGCGCGGATGTATGGTGATTAAGCCGTGGGGCTACGCCATATGGGAGAACATTCGAGAAGCCTTGGATTCCATGTTCAAGGCGACCGGCCACAAGAACGCCTACTTCCCGCTCTTCATCCCGATGAGCTTTCTCCAGCGGGAGGCGGAGCACGTCGACGGGTTTGCCAAGGAGTGCGCGGTGGTCACCCATTCACGACTGGAAGCGGACGAGCACGGCAAGCTCCAGCCGGCCGGAGAACTGGACGAGCCCCTTATCGTCCGGCCCACTTCGGAGACAATTATCGGCGAACTGTTTGCACGCTGGGTGCAATCCTATCGCGACTTGCCTCTACTCATCAATCAATGGGCGAACGTGGTGCGCTGGGAAATGCGACCGCGCCTTTTTCTTCGCACGGCGGAATTTTTGTGGCAGGAAGGCCACACCGTCCATGCATCCTCGGCGGATGCCGTACGGGAAATGGAATTAATCCTCGATCTCTACTCCACTTTCGCGGAGGAGTGGCTGGCCATCCCCGTGCTACGGGGAGAGAAAACGGAAAACGAACGTTTCCCCGGAGCCGAAGTCACTCTCTGCATCGAGGCCATGATGCAGGATCGCAAGGCATTGCAGGCGGGTACTTCTCACTTCCTCGGACAGAACTTCTCCAAGGCTTGCGGCATCAAATTTCAAGACGAGCAGGGCAAAGAGGAGTTGGGCTGGACCACTTCGTGGGGTGTCTCCACTCGCCTCATCGGCGGTATGATCATGTGTCACGGAGACGACGACGGCTTGGTCGTTCCCCCGAAGGTGGCTCCGTCGCAGGTCGTCGTATTGCCCGTCACGCCGAAAGAGGAATCGCGTGAACAGGTTCTCGAGTATTGTCGAAAACTGGTGGAGGAAATAGGCTCTCTCTCTTATGCCGGTTCACCTGTTCGGGTGGAACTGGATGATCGCGATCTCCGTGGCGGCGAAAAATATTGGCAGTGGATAAAGAAAGGAGTTCCCGTCACCTTGGAGGTCGGGCCACGCGATCTGGAAAGTGATTCCGCTTTCGTCGGTCGTCGAGACGTTGGACGTTCGGGACGAGAGGGGATAACCCGTGAAGACTTGCTCGGTCGCTTGCCCGACATGTTACAGGACATCCAAGACAAACTTTTTGAACGTGCCTTGGCGTTTCGAGAGGAGAATACTCACGAAATCAATTCCAAGGAGGAATTCTACGAGTTTTTCTCCGCTGCTGATACAGGAGCTCATGGTGGTTTTGCCATGGCTCACTGGGATGGTGACGACAAGTGGGAGGAACAAGTGAAGAACGATCTCAAAGTTACCCTGCGTTGCATCCCTCAAGGGGAAGGCGAGTCAGGTACTTGTATCTTCAGCGGTAACCCAAGTCCGCGTCGGGTGTTATTCGCACTGGCCTATTGATCGAACCGACGTCCTCTCTTCATGCAAGTCATACGATCCGTAAACGAGATGCAGGCCATCTCCATCGGTCTGCGGACCGAGGGTAAGCTGATCGGTTTCGTTCCCACCATGGGATACCTGCACGACGGGCATCTCTCTCTCGTTGAGGTGGCCAAGGCCAAGGCCGACGTCACCGTCGTGTCGATTTTCGTGAATCCCACTCAGTTCGGTATTGGCGAGGATCTGGAACGCTATCCGCGTGACCTCGAACGGGATCTGAAGCTGTGCGAGGACTGCGTGGTCGACATCGTCTTTGTTCCTTCGGCCGAGGAGATGTATCCTGCCGGGCATTCCACTCAAGTCGAAGAAACTGCAGTGGCGACTGACCTTTGCGGGGTTTCTCGGCCGACCCATTTTCGAGGGGTTACCACCATCTGCGTAAAGTTGTTCAACCTGTGCAGACCCGATTTCGTCGTGTTCGGCCAGAAGGACGCCCAGCAAGCGGTGGTCATTCGCCGAATGGCGGAGGATTTGAATTTCCCGATTGAAGTCGTGGTCGCTCCGACGATTCGAGACATAGACGGGTTGGCTATGAGTACGAGGAACGCCTGTCTCGACCCGCGCCAAAGAGAGGACGCCCTGTTGCTTTCCCGATCCTTGTTCGCCGGAAAATCCCTCGTGGATGACAAGGGAATCCGAAACGTGGACCGAATCAAGTCCGAGGTCACCGGCATTTTGACCGGCGGTCGCTGTGTGCGCCTGAATTACGTCGAGGTGGTGAATCGCGAAAACATGGAAACCGAAGCGGAAATCGAGCCCGGGCGTTCCATGATCGTTGTGGCCGCGTGGATAGACGAGGTTCGCCTTATCGACAACGTTATGCTTTAATCTCGCTCCTTATGGGACAACCCATGAAAGCGGAATACGA
>CAWVZQ010000075.1:0-10626 GCA_963934405.1 uncultured Opitutales bacterium
CGTCAAAGTCATTATCCTTGGAACTAAAGATGTCCGAAGAGTAGAGGATGTCGGCGCCGTCCTCATAGACTCTTGCGTCAACGTAGCCGTCGTTCACGGCCGCCACGTCGTGAACGACCTCAAGGGACTCGAAGCTGTCGAAGATGACGTGGGTGGCCTTCACGGCGCTCAATTGCTCGATTTCCTTGCCTACGGCTCGAAATCCAACATCGAAACCCAAGTCGGAGACGCCATTTTCGGCATCTGTGGCAAAGCTTACCTTCTTCCCGAAGTTGACGATGCCGGAATCACCAAAAAGCGATCCCTTCCCTGCAAGGGTAAGACGTTCCATCCCGGTCCCGACCAAATTGAGAACCTCTCGACCGTTAGCCAGTTGTTGGTGGTTCAACGAGACGGGATTATTGCCGTAGCGCTGCTCGAGGACCACCTCGTCGAAGTCTCCGCCTTCGTCGGACAGATTGATGACTCCCTTCTCCTTCGAAGATGAGGCTTGCCCAAGGGTAATTCTGTAAAGGTCGTCTCCACCGGCATCGCCCAACTCAATGGTGCGCTCGGCAAAACGGCTCACCGACAACTCGTCGTCGCCCTTGCCGAGGACGAGCTTCGCAAGATCAACTCGACGAGACTTGAACTCGTTCGCCTCATCAACCGCGAGCTTAAGACCACTGAGACCAAAAGAACCGGTTAGATTTTGCGTAACTGGAGAGAAGTCGAAGGAGCATTCGCCTTCGTTGTCACTGAAGCGATCCACCCCAAAGCCGTCCGCAAACTCGTATACGTCATTGCCGCTACCGCCGGCGAGCGAGTCATCCCCTCTCCCACCTTCGAGAAGGTCGTCCCCCTCAATGGCAAGCAGTTTGTCGTCGCCGTCGCCACCTCGCATTACGTCATCAAACGATGAACCGTAGAGACGATCATCACCTCCACCCCCAAGCAGGGTCGAACCAGCCAAGGCAAGTCGAGCATCCAAGGTATCCCTTCCGTCTCCGCCCGATAGTGTAGCCGCTCCGGAGCCGGAGATCAGTTTATCTCTTCCTCCTCCACCCGTAAATTCAACTGCAACTCCTGAGAGGCCGGAAGCGTCAATGACGTCCTTGCCCTCGCCTGCATTGCCAATAACTTTGGAGATTCCCGCATAAGTGTGCGACCACTCGCCGAAGGTAACGGTCACGTTTCCACCCGAACCGGAAAGGATGAATTCTTCGCCACCATCCTTGATGTCCATGTACTTCCGCTTGGCCGCGCGTTCGCCAATATTGAGATGGAGGACATCGCCCTGTTTCTCGGCGAGCACGGGCTTGACCTGAGGGGCGTTGTAACTGAGGTTCAACAAGGTAATTTTCGCCAATTCCTCGTCCACGAGGTTCACATCGCCAAAGGGTGTCCAGAGATCCGCAAAGGCTCCGATCTTAAGCCCAAGTTCAGCAGCAAGATTGACGAGGTTCTGTGGGCCTGCGGAAGCACCGTTCTCGGCATAGTTCCACATGGTAGCCAACTCGGACGGATGAATTTTCCCGTCGTGGTAAACGTCCATGAAGTCCACTCCTGCATCGAAATAAACACTTCCCTTCAGACCTCCTGAAATCGGTCCAAGCATAACGCTCGCCTTGAGTCCTATCTCAGCATGGAAAGTGAACTCGTCCTTCTCTTCCCCGCCAAGCTGGTCTGCACTCGGAAGAGTCCAGTCCGAAAGGAAGAACCCATCGAGAGCATCCCAAGAGTTCCCTGTCTTCAGAGCCTTCTGGATTCCGGAAGTATCAAGCCCGAATCCAAGATCTGCAGATGCGTTAAATTCTCCGAAGGCCTCGATAGTAAAGGGGACGGGGCCAAGTAAGATCGTTACCAAAGGAACCTCGAACTCGATATCAAATGACATCTTCGGCATCTGGTAGGTAAAGAGCGTGGCGCTCTCACCGGCAAAGATGTTGGTCCAATTCCCGATATCCGTAAGGTATTCTATGAATCGTAATTCACCAGGTGGCACAGAAAGTTTTTTACTATATTTAGCCTCCTTGTCCTTGGAATCTTTCTTTTTGATATCCGGGTCTGGGTCAGGAGACGTCTTGGAGACAGAGGACATCTGGGGGCCATGGGCGTCAGATGGAACCGGGCCAGGAGACGTCTTGGGGCCAGACATCTGGGGGCCATGGGCGTCAGAAGGAACCGGGCCAGTCACAAGAACCTTCTCTTCGTATTTTTCGACCCTCTCCTTTGGCACCCGTTCCGTTTTGAACACAGTAACTTCAGTTGTTACCAGCTTCCAATTTCTTACCGAATACCCTTGGCCATTTACCCATTTATAGTCACCTGCTAGCGCCGTTGCGGGAACCTTGGCAATTTGGTAACGATTTCGGGCCCCATCGGGTACCTTCCACACTTTAGACGGGATGTTTTCCTGAAAATGGTACTCCGCGACCAGCTCTTGAACACTTCCGCTCTTGTCCTTGTCTATAACCTGAACATCTTCAAATTCCGTCACCATCCTCGTCTTCGTCACCGTTCGATAAACGGGATCTGGTGAAGGTGGAGGTGGTGGTGGTGGTGGGGGTGGCGGTGGCGGTGGCGGGGGCGGAGGAACCGGAACCGAAACCTTGCCCCCAGTAGAACCGTGGGAAATCTTGGAAGACACTGGTTTCCATTTTTTCGGTGAAGTTTTTTTCTTAAGATCGTTTATCGCGCTCTGCAAACCACTCGGCAAAGCGATATCCCCTGGACGGTCAAAGCGAAGCTCGGAGGTTCCGAGGCCATAAATGCTGCCCAGGACGATTTCGCCATCTGAGGAATTCAGCATGGCGTCAACCATGTCGACAAAGTTTAGGAGCTGCTCAGCGACAATGACAAAAGTCCAGTCGATCTTATCCTTATTCGGGTACTTTATATCGTAGATGAAGTCGATCACTCCCATTAAATGGGGATTGGGCATCATAAGGTCGAGGCCTGGCAAAGTCTTGGTCAGGTTCTCGATAAGTGGACGCAGAGGCTCGAGAATATCTTGAATTTTCTTAGCGATTGGCCCCAGGAAATCAGAAACAAGGGATCCGCAGTCGAGACGCAGATCCTGAAGGCTCACTTCAGCCTGGGGCATGTTTTCCACCCCCTCGGCAACACTCCATTCACCCCAATCGAAGACGAAATCAGCCTTCAATTTCGGTAGAATTGAGGATTCCTTGACATGCAGAGTCATGTCGAATTCCAACTCGGCCTTTATCGAGCAATCGAGGTTGAATATTTCTGCAAAGGATGCCGAGAGCATGCGACCGTAGCTCAATCGGCCGCGTTCGTCTCCAACTATGTTGAGCTCAAGATCTGCAAAGACGCCCCCGCCGCCACCCTCGGAGGGATCATAAAGAAGATCATCAATGGCTATGTCGAAGAAAAGCAACTTGCCCTCTCCGGAAAAGGCGGAAGAGACGTCCGGATCAGTCGGGTCGCCATCAAGGCAAGCTCTTATATTCACCTCGAACTCGGGTGCTGCAGGATCAACGTTGGTGGCGAGATAGAAACCATCGGAAACGCTGAGGCCAAATCCGAGATCGAGACTCCAGTCCATCGACAGGGCGAGACCGCCATCCAAGGAAAGATCGAAGCCCGGAAGATCAAGTTCGAGAGGAATATCAACACCGGCGAGCAGGGCAGAGTCGCCAAGCTTTAAATCAAACTGGATTGAATCCGCCTCTTCCGGAACTGCTTCACCAAGTTGCCACTTTCGGAGAAAAGCCCCGTCTTTGGCGAACCAACCGACGAGAACGTCGTTAACCGTTACGGAACCGTCGTCGTCCGCATCGAGCATGAAGTCAAGACCCGCAGGACCAAAGACATCAAAGATGGCATCCCGGGCGACCTCGACCAGCTTGCCGTCGCCGCTGACCTTCTCCTTCAGTTCGGCAAGGAGACCAAGACGCATATCCCGCAAAAATTCGGCCGCTGATCCGAGCTTCTCGCCAACGATCGGCAGATCTATGGAGAGGTTGGAACTCAGGCCCCATTCAAGGTTTTCAAGAGCCAGGTCTACTCCATCGAGGAATATGCCGGGATTGTTTATCATCCCCAGCAAGGACATGCTGTCCGCAAAAAGCGCGTTGAGATCGGGAGTCTCGATGATGATAGCCGCCCCGCCGGTCGTGGTAGATCCATCGGTGAGTTGCCGAAGATACTCCAGGATTCCGCGCTCGCCGAAATCGGGATCAGTCTGAACGGAAAGAGAGCCGAGTGGGACATTGCCGAGGTAAAGTGGCAGTTCCATGGCGAAGGACCCGAGGAGATCCCATTTGAAATTGTCCGAAAGCTTTTCCTTGCCGGGACGGAAACGACCATCGTCGTCAACATCTCCGGCCTTTTGGTCGAGGGTGAAGATTGCGTTAACAAAATCATCGGAGGCAGCCTTGGCATCGCCATCCAAGGTTACCGAACCTTCCCGTACGCTGATCTCATTCGGCCCAACTCCAAAAGCCATTTCAAGGCCTTCCCCAAGGATGCGGCTTCCGAGTGAGAGATGCGTGCCTTGAAAAGGAGCAAGCTGGGAGTCGAAATCAGGGTTGTAGTCGAGCAGGAAGAAATCCGGATTCCCCGGATTGCTAAGATCGATGCCGAAATCGAGGACAGCTTGGGCAAAAGCGTCGAGCGAGACGAGACCTGACCCGGAAATGTCGGTGAAGTCGTCGATGACCCCGAGCATGTCTGCAACGGCCCCGCCCGCCATTTCTCGAAGCGTCTCCAAGTCCAAGGAAAAGTTGAACTTCTCGTTGAGATCGGCCCGAACGCGCAAATGGACGTTTACCACCCCGTCCTTATAGATCAGGGCGAAATCCTGCTCGTGAGGCGCCTTGCTGTTGTCATCCGATATCCCCAGGACCTGCTCGACCTCGGCCTCCAGAGCCTGAATGCTGTCGGATGGGTTTTCCTTTAGTGACTTGACCTGTCCGGCTAGGCCGCCGACAAAATCCAGGGTATCGGCTAGTGATCGGTTCACTACCGGCAGTTGCTCGACATAGAAGGGTTGTTCATCGAGAGCCTCCTCGAGAAAGGCGACACCTTCGATTATTCCGTTGAGAACATCGTCGAAGGAAAGTGACTTCAGTGAGTCGAATGCAGCTTCAAAGTCAGGCAGCGTCAACTTGGGCAGGGCTGAAAAGTCAAAGGTGGGAAGAGAAACCTCCGGCTTGCCTGAGAGAGAAGAAAGTCCGTTGCTTGTCGAGGCAGCCGTCGCATCGCTTTCACCGCCCAGTCGAATCTCTATGGCCTGATCGTCCGCAAAGGAGAAACCGCCAAAACCGGCATCTACGGAAAGACCCTGAATCTTAGCCCATGCTTCGCCCCCGACTCGAAAATGGAGGGAGTCGCTCAGGACGCCGCTCAAGAGTTCGTCGAGAGAGAAAAGTCTATCGTCTACGGTTTCGGCGTTTCCGTCTCGGTCAAGTAGGATGCTTGCCTCTAAACCGACGTGAGCGCCCGATCCACTCCCCTCGCCACCCGCGGTTGCAGAGAGGAATCCGAGTTTCAGGTTCGCCTCGAAATCCGCAACGTCAAATGCGGCGTCACCCTCGATCGCAAAGTTTTCCACATAGAAGGCGGGGCTGCCGGAGTCACCGGCAGGACCGTCCATGTCCAAGATGAGGTCAACCCTGCCGCGAACACCTGCGGCGAGATTGGCCACGGCCTCAGTATCGATGGCAAAGGTGTCTTCCCCAAAATCGAGACCAAAATCAAGCGGCAGTTCCTCGAGAGGATTCAGCGTGACGTCGAATGCGATCGGCAGTGTCATCGTCTGCATCTCGGAATTCCAATTGACCTGCTTGCCCTCGGGAAGGACCCCGCCGTTTGCAAGGGCCCCGACGAGATCGCCTATGGTATTGATTTCCTTCGGATCGGCAGCAGATAGAACCTTGTCGGAGAAACCCGTTGCGAAATCGAAGACGGAACCCATACGCAGCCCGACGAGGGGAATTTCCTGATCCAAGGCCTCTCCGTCTTGATACTCTTGCAGCCATTCGGCGACGTCGGAGAAGCGTTCCAGGATTTCGCCGATGGAAAGTTTCGACATCTCCGAGATTCGCTCAAAGTTTTCAGTAGTGAATGATAATCCGGTTTCTCCATTCTCGGCAAATGCGTCGCCACTCAAAAGGACAGTGGGAACGGAACCGTCCGACAACAAGTCGCGTCCGGCCAGCTTGCCGTAGAGAGGAAGAGAGACGTCTAGGGTCGCGGAGGGAGTGAAGTTTGTCTTGCCGGCCTCCCCGGCGGACTTGGTCAGAGCAAAATCAATGACTACCGAACCGCGTTCGGCATTCGGAGAACCCACGGCCATCTCGAGCGGACCAAGCGTGGCGGCGGCAAGAAGGTTGTCCACGCTTGCGGCGACATTAAAGTCGAACTGTTTAAGATCGAAGGAAGCCCCCTTGTTGTCCTCACCCCAACCGATCGTCACGTCAAAGACGACGTCGGCTCCAAAGTCCAAATCCAGATCTCCATCCACACTAAGGCCAAAGGCATCGGCCTGCTCGCCCAGTTTAAGGCGAGCGTCACGATGGAAGGTAGGTCGAGAGGCAAAGGATATCCCAAAGGACTTGGCCGCCTCGTCGAGTTCGAGCTTGAGCTCATGGCCGCTCCCGGGCAATTGGTTCGCCCAGTTGTCGTTAAGGTACTGCCGCAAGCCCGAGACACTGGGAAGAGAATCCCCCACTGCCCACGTCGCGGGATCGAACTGGGGTTGCTCCAGATATCCCACTATCGCCGAGCCAATGCCGAAGAAAGATACAGGTGTATCGACGGCGGCGGAACCGAGTACGTACTTGAGCTCGAGATCGGTCCCTGGAATCTCTTCCTCGAGGAAGGTGTTTTCTGTAAAGTTGGACTCAAATTCGACGACGAGGTCCCCGGCCTTCTGCAGCCAATCGAGAACGGGGATTTCCTCCGCCAGCATATTTGCCGCGAGGGTGATTAAAGATCCCTTGAGACTTTCCAATCCCACGGCTTCAACGAGGGGGCCTGTGTCGTCAAAGAAGCTTACGTCCGAAAAACTTACGTGCGGAGTTCCGTCCCAATCATTGGCAGAGGCCTTTCCTTCTGCCACGAGTTGATCGTGCTCCTCTCGCGCCATTTCACCGAGGTCTCTTCCATTGACCGTGCCCGCCAAAGGCATGTTGAATGTGAGGCCGCCGTTGGGAGAAACGTTTGGAGAATTCAGTTCTCCCAAGGTCAGACGTCCGTCAGAATTTGCATCATCGAGTCCAATCGAAACACCGAGAGTGGCGTTGACCGATGCTCCTTCGGTTTCCACTTCCAGTCCACCGACGGCGAGACCGAACGCAAGATCGTTCACACTGGCCTTGGCCTCCAGGTCGAAACGGAAGGGGTTGTTGCCAGTCGCGTCCAACCAGACGTCTTCGGAGGTGAAGGAAAAGTCCGAGAGATCTGCATTGATGGTGAAGCCCAAGTCGCCGGTCACCGCAAGGTCGACTTTAGCCTTCGAGGAAAGTTCGATGCCGGCAGGACCCGCCAACGCTCCCGCAAAAGGTGCATTCAAAGTATATTCCGGGGCGAAGGAAAAACCGAATGAAAGAATCTTTTGCTTGGCGTCAAAGCCTCCGAACAGGTGAGGTTGGGACTGCCCTTCGGCAATCTTCGATAAAGACTCCAGATTGGGTTCCAACCAATTTTTGCGAAGAGTCTCTATCAGGCCAACCGCCGTGGCTGAATCGCCACCGAGATACTCCGCACCGATAGTCCCGAATGAAAGCCAACTTGAAACTGCGTCGTTTCCGCCCAACAAACCGTCTACGGAAAGACCTAGACCGGGAACTGTAAGACCAAGCGCCTCGTTCGATCCAACGTTGTCTCCCATGGCGGAAACCTTTTCGAACATTGCGAGCAACTGATCGCGAAGACCGCTCTCGATGTCGACGTCTATGGTAACTTGCGGGGCTTGGCCGGAAAAGACGTCGCGGGAAATCACCCGAGCCAATGGATGACCCAATTCTTCCAGTCCTGCAAAGGGAACGGGAATGCCGATGACCGCCTCGAGCTCACCTTTGGCATCGAAAGAAAGATATTTTTCGGGGTTGGCGGCGAGAAGGGCCACCTCGCTCATCCGAAGAACTCCATCCTCGAATATTTCGCCCTTGGTGGAAACGTCGCCTCCAACCTTCTTGAGGGACACCTTGGTGTTCGAAATATCAAAGGCTTGATCCTCCCCCCCGAAGTTAACGGTAACGGAGGCATCGTCTCCGGAAGCGCCTCCGCCAAGGGAAAAGGACACGTCGCCAAGCCGAACGTAAAAACCGTCGGGACCTGCCCCCGGTTGGAAACCAAAACCAATCTCTGCGGATGCTTCTGCGGACGCGGCGAACTCGAGCCCATTTATCGAAATGCCCGCCTCTTGAGCAGCTGAACCTCCGTTAAGCTCGTACTTGTCTTCAAAGCCAAGGTCGAGTTTCATGTTGTACTCGAAGGCTTGAAGATTGTCATACCAACCACCGGTAACGTGATGCACGTCGACGGCCCGATAACCCGGCGTTGCCTTCTCGCCCGTGACGGAACCTAGGCTCTCGAGAAAAGCCGCTAGAGCAAAGGCATCCACGGGTTCGCCCTTGGACTTGACGCCATCGAGAAAAGTTCGCAAAGGTTTGGCGATCTGGTCGGCAATCGCCGAATCCAGACCGAGAAGACCGGCGGCGGTAACACCTTGATCGAACCCGGGAAGCTGAGCGTCGAGAGCACCCGAGGAGGAGATGGTTTCAAAAACCCCGGCCACCTTATCCGCGCCCTTGAGTAGACCCTCCATCGACAACCCGTCCAAGGTTCGACTGGCATCGGCCTCCCCAACGGGCTTGAAGAAGGAACCTATCTCGGAGAGAGTCTTATTGCCGGCCTCCAGCAATTGATCAATCCCATCCGGTGCAAAAGTGAGACCCTCGGAAGCAAAAGGTTTGCCGGAGAGACGAACCACGGGGGTGGAGGCTCCCGTTTCGAGATTCAGATCGCCCAGACCGGCGTAGAGAGGGAGTTCCAGGTCAAGCGAAGCATCAGGAGCGAGGGTCAGGTCTCCCGCAGCATCAATGGCCACGCCTACCGCAAAGTCCACTGAAGCTGACGCCTGCCGCTTGTCGGACTCGAGGGATCCTACCGAAAGCTCGACAGGACCGAGCGAAGCCTTGGCCACGAGATCATCCACATCGACTTGGCCCGCAAGGCGAAACTTCTTCAGGTCGAAGCTAATGCCTCGATTCGCCTCGCTCCAGTCGAGAACCAGCTCGAAGTCTGTTTCGAGATCGAACCTGACGTCGACCTCCGCATCCACGGAAAGACCGATCTTTTCAGCTTCCTCTCCAAGGCCCAATCTAGCGCTGCGGACAAAGGTGGGATTTGCGGCAAAGGAGACGAGGAGCGACTGCCCGGACAAGTCCACCGACAGATCGAATGCATCGCCGACACCGGGAAGAAGGTTTGCCCAATTTTGCAACAGGTAGCCCGAGAGACCATCGGGACTGGGCAATTCGTCTCCCTGCTTCCAGTTGTCGGCATCGAACTTGGCCTGATCCAGATACTCGAGGATTACTCGACCCGCTCCAAGAATGGAAACCGGCGAATCCTTCGAGGAACTGCCGAGAACACTCGTCAAGCTGAGATCGAGACCCGGAATATTGGTCTGCAGGAGCTCGGAACCGGAGAAGTCGTCCTCCAAATCCGCAAGGAAACTGCCTCCCTCGCGGATGAGGGTCAGGGCAACCACTTCCTTGGAGGCCGCAAGACTCGAGGCAAACGGAAGAGCGTTGCCAAGAAGAGCGCCAAGATCGGGCACTTGAAAAGACAAGGCGGGCAAACCGGAGGAAGTGCTTTCTCCTGACTTCGCCTTCAAAAATTCACCAAGTCCGTCAGCTCCCAACTCGCCATTTGTTCCGAAAGCGAGTTTGCCCAGAGAATCCTCGCCCTTGAAAAGCGGAATCTCCAGCGCAAACTGTCCGCTTATGGTTGAGACGAGATTCTCCTTCAGGGATTCGACTGTGGGAACGAAGCGCCCATCGTCGCCCGCGGTTCCCTCGGCTTGATCAAGGGCGATGAGGGCTTGCGCGAAATCCTGAGTTTCAGGATTTCCATCGCCGTCAAAGGCAACGAAGGCATCCTGCGAACTCAGCTCAACAGGACCAAGCTTGAAGGAAAGGTCTAGGTCGGAGGCATTGGCGCGGGCGCCGATCGTGAGATGGGTTCCTCGAAAGGAAGATGCAGCGGGATCGAAGGCGGGATCGAAGTCGTATAGAAAGAAGCTCGGACCTGCAGACGGATCAGTGAGATCGATACCGACGTCCAAGGTGGCGTCGGCAAAGGCGCTAACTCCTACGGAGCCCTTACCGCCTACGTCTGCAAACCCCTCGATAACAGACAGAGCCGACGCAACTTCGGGTCCGGCAACACTCTTCAGGTCGGAAAGCGAAAGACTGAAAGCACGATCCAGCTGCAACTCCTTGAGCCAACCGAGATGAATTCCCAGCTCGCCTTCATTGTAACGCAAAGCCAGACGCTGCTCATGGAGGGGCAAGGTATTGTCGTCCTCTATGCCGAGGGCCTTCTCAAGTTCTTCCTCCATGCCCTGGAGCACACTGCCAGGATCAGCAGTCAACCCACCTACGGCAG
>CAWVZQ010000076.1:0-10452 GCA_963934405.1 uncultured Opitutales bacterium
GGGTATGCAATTTTCGAGTAGTATGGGACACTAGTCATCACTTGACCCGTTCGGCGCTTTAGTCCAAAGTGTCTTGTAGACTTCTGCGGTGTTCGAGAAGCACCTTGGTTCTTTTCCTTTACTCTGTTATTATAAGGGAATCATTTGTTAGGCGTTGGATGTCATGCCGTAAATCGGAAGACAAAAGGCGTCACGAAGGTGCCCACCTTGATCTTGAAAGGTCAAAGAACCTATGACCGCGATGCACGGCACACGTGGGAGTCTAATTTTTTAAATCGATGAAAATAACCGAGGTACGGGCCTTTCTTTTATCTTGTCCCATGCCGAGTCCGGTCAGACTGCCGTTCCACGGGGGCGAGCGTACCATCCTGAAACGGGACGCCCTGTACGTAAAGGTATCAACTGATGCGGGGCTAACCGGGTTTGGTCCCGGAGCCGCCTCGGAGACGACGGCGGCGATGGTGAACGACGGGTTGCGGGAGTTGCTTTTGGGGCGGGAAGTCGTGGATCCATCGGGCTTCCCCGCTGAGGCCTTGGCCAAGTTCGGATCAAAGGCATTTGTCGCAGCAGGAGCGGTGGAGGTGGCTTTGTACGACTTGTGGGGCAAGGCGGAGGGTTGCTCGGTGACCGATTTCTTTGGCGGACGAAAGCAAGATACCGTTCGTTGCTACGGCAGCGCCGGAATGTACCAGTCGGCAGAGGAGTACGCAGCAGAGGCCGCAGTCGTGTGCGAAGCGGGTTACGCTGCCTACAAGTACAGGCCGGCTCTGGGGCCGGAGGAGGACGTTCGGACGGTACAACTTATGCGTGAGGCATTGGGACCGGATGTGGGTATCTGCATGGATGCGCACGCATGGTGGCGAATGGGGGATAAGTCCTATGGCGCGGATACGATTGAGGAGATTGCCCTCGCCGTGTCCGACTTGGGGGTGACTTGGCTGGAGGAACCTTTGCCAGTCGAGGATAGGGTGGCTTATGCTGATTTTCGGGACAAGAAGATCGTACCCGTGGCAGCGGGCGAGCACGAGCACGACGTGGAGGGCTTTCGGAAACTAGTGGAGGGCGGGTGCGTGGATTTCGCCCAAGCGGACGTTTCCCACCATGGAGGCTTTTCGGGACTTTCTGAAATTCTACGCCTATGCGAAAGTTCGAAGGTAGCCTTTGCTTTTCATAACTGGGGCACGGCATTGGAAACCGTGGCGGACGCCCTGATCGGGTCTTGCTTTTCTAGCGAGACGGCAGCTTGGCTGGAGTACCCCGAGTACGCTCATCGCGATCCTCGCGTCATGTATCCATATGCGTTGTCTGACGATCTTGTGCCCGACGCCCCGAAACCAGTGAACGGGAATCTGCACTTGCCCGATGGACCGGGGTTGGGGATCGAAGTCGATGAAAGCGTTCTCGATAGCTACCCGTACGTTCCGGGTCCGTGGAGTATTTTCGAGTTGGAGTCGCCTCCGACCAAGTTGGCCCTGAGCGGGGATCACGCCCTGCCTTGGGCGGACGAAGATGGAGGGTAGGGTGGTGCCCTTTTAGGGTTGGCTTTCGAGTTCCCAACCCGTTTTTGCTTCCGCTGCTCGCAACGCATCCGCTGCGCCACCATCCTTTCGGGCGATGGCCCAGTCCAGGGCGGTGGCCCCGCGTTCGGCGTGACGAGCATTTACTTCGAGCCCGAGGTCCAGAGCCTTGGCTAGAATTCTGCTGTTCCCAGACATGGCTGCGGCATGAACGAGAGTGAGTCCGAGTTCATCCTTGATTCTGGGGTCGGCTCCTTTTTCGAGGAGATAGTCGAAGGCATCCGATTGTCCACCCGATGCAGCGTATAGAAGCGGTGTGGCACCCCATCCGTCGAGAGTGTTGGCGGCGGGGGAGTTGTTTTCGGGAATCTGGGCCCGTAGGGTTGCGAGGTCACCGATACCGGCCGCGACGTGCAAGGTGTTTCGCGGGGAAGCTCCACGGCGTTTGAGAATCGTGACGAGAGCTTTGTGTCCGCCGGATGCCGCGTACTCGACGAGCCCGTTTCCTTGCGCATCGGTGGCGTTCACGTCGGCGCCCGACGCGAGGAGAAGATCGAGCGTGCCCGGGTTGCCGATACGGGCGGCTTCCATTGCGGGTGTGGCGCCATCGTTATTAAGCAGGTCGATGGAAGCATTGCGGTCAAGCAGGAGTTGAGCGGCGTCCGGGTTTCCGCTCCAAGCGGCCATGTGAAGGGCGGTGCGGTTGGAGTCATCGCGCAGGTTTGGCTGCAAACCTGTGTCCAGACATACTTTTAAAACTCCAACCTTCCCTTGCCATGCACAGAAATGAAGAGGGGAAATGCCTCCGGCCAAGTTCAAGGAGGAAATATCGTTCTTTTCGAGAATGTGCATAATCGAAGGTAAATCATTTTTCAGTATGGCTTCATAGAAAGATCTCGTCATTCGCCGAACCGAAAGAGCATCAAAGAAGGAGAAGAGAGAAGATAGTCCGTTTTCCTCGGAATCAAGCCAAGTGAGCGTGAAGTCCAGCGAGTGAGCGTCGCTACTGATTGTTAGCTGCTTGGCAGTCTCACAAGCGAGGGAGAAGGCAGGACGGTCGAGCAGAGAGGAGGAACCGGATCTTAATAAAGGACCAAGCTTGGCGAAATCTACGTGCAAGGCCGAATCGGTGCTCTTGAGCTTGGCGGGTACGACAAAAGGAGTGATGGTGGCGTTTGCATCCGAAGGTGGAGCAAGGGCAAAGAGATGGCCACCGGATGGATTTGGGAAGGATTGCCCTGTCGCTCCTCCCGAATCAAGTAATTGGGCGAACTGCAGAGCCCACGAAGCGGTTGCGTTACTTTCGGACCCTGACTCGGATCGCAAATGTCCAAGGAGGAAGTTCGCAAAGGGTTGGAGAAGGTTGTTTAAACCTGTGGCCCCGAAGAAGGCGGCGGATTGTCCTGGAATGACCCCCCATTGCAAGTTTCCGGAGGGAGTGGAAGCTTCGGTTCCGGAGTTTAAGTTTCGAACCGATGCAGAGAGAGATCCGGGAGCGGATCCTAAATCAACGGCGAAACCAGACGCGGCAATATACAATCCAGCGGATGAAAAGCTCTCGAGGAAAGAGCGGAGATTTTCGGTGGAAGCGGAATAGGGTTGATCCCCAAGGATACTTTGGGCGCGGGCGATCGATTCGGGTGATTCGCCCGTTACGATGGCACGACGGCCATGCGCAGTGACGACGGTGAATCCGGGAATGGATGCCTTTTCGTTGACTGAATTCGACGCGGTCCCCAATACGCTCGTTTTCGCACCTTCCACGAAAAGGTAAACCGGTTCGCCTTGCGAAAAGAGGGCGAGAGGCAAGGGCGATGGGATGGTGAAGTTTCCTTCGAAACCTGAAGCGATCCAGTCGGTTAGCTTGGCAACTGAAGGAGTTTCGATTTGTCCGGGACGAAGAACGAGTATCAGTTCAGCTCCCTGGGGAGGCCCGAACCATGCTTGGGTGGCGGTGCCGTTAGCTTCAGCATGAGCGGTGCCGGTGGCGTTTGTTTCTGGATCGGTTGTTTGGCTTGCGTCGCCGGGATCGGTGGACGCAGGGGATGCCGGATCATCCGAGCAACCAACTAAGTTGAGTAGAAGAATAAAGCCGAAAAGAATAAGCTGTGATTTTTTCATTTTATATGGATGTCTAAACTTAGAATCCCGATAATCGGCGTCCGCCACAAATAAAAAATTCCGTTTGAGGGAAGAGAATGCAAAAAGATTCCCGTTTTTCGAGCAATTACACTCTTTGCGAAGGAAGCGAGGACGGCTCTCATTCTCTTGTTCGAGTTTTTTTCAGCAAACGGTAAGTGGCGACTTGCATTGTTTGAGAAAAGTCACTAAGAGAAAGAATCAGTGGTGGATTTGTCGGTGGATTATAAAAGCGGTTCTGAATTTGTGGCTCCGTTCCCGGATGTGGTGCGTTCGTGCGAGGACGAACTCGGGAGTCGAGGTTTTCATTGTCGCGTGCGCGTCGTGCACGGAGGGGTTTGCATAACGCCTCTTTCAAATTCGCCGAGCAATCTATCTTTTTTGAAAGATTTCCCGGTACGAGAACTGGACTTGAGCGAATGCCCGATGAGCGACATCTCCTCTTTGGCAAACCTGCAGTTGGACGGGTTGTCTCTGGCAGGGAGCACATTGTCCGACCTGTCCCCGTTAAGGGGGATGCCGTTGGAATGGATAGACCTTTCGCGTACCTCTATTTCCGACCTCTCTCCGTTAAGCGAATCTCCCCTCCAGCGGGTGATTCTCCAAAGAACACCAGTGGAAAACCTCGGAGCACTGGTCGACAGTCCGATCACCGATCTCGATCTTGGGCTTTCGAAGATAACGAATCTGCACTTGCTCCAAAAACTCCCGTTAACCCGCTTGATTTTACTAAGAACGGAAGTGGATGACATATCCCCCTTGCGACACCTTGCTTTGGAAGAACTCGACTTGAGTGGCACGGGGGTGACCAGTATTCGCCCCTTGCGTGGCATGCCACTGCGCATCCTTCAGTGTAGAGCTACGCCAATTTTCGATCTATCGCCGCTGCAAGGGATGCCTATAGAGGTTCTCAGGCTTTCTGGTTCGGCAGTGACTGACCTTTCGCCCCTTGCTGAATGTCCCGTCGAGGAAATCACCCTGACAGGTCTTGGCATAGATAACCTCGAACCCCTGTCCCGTATGCCCTTGCGTCGTCTTACGTTAACGGCAAAGGGGGTTTCGTACGATCAACTTGATTTTCTTTCCGGTCTGCCACAGTTGGAATTCTTAGGGGAAGTGGGAGATCCAGACGATCAAACACCGGAGATTTTTTTGAAGCGAGTCGCTGCAAGTGACTGCGAGACATCCTAAACCAAATCAGGAAAACCATGTCAAAGGCTAGAAAAAGTGATCCATTCATAGAAATTAAACTTTTCATAGAAGCGAGAACGGCTTATATGATCTACCCCGAACAAGCATGAACTTCTTCACCTTGACGATCGGTGCGGCCGCACTATTCATCGCGGGATGCGCGGCTTATTTCAGCGTAAGGGGAATAGCCCTGACGTTCGGTTCCGTCAGCGCTTTCACCATCCCCATAATCATCATGGCCTCGAGCTTGGAGTTCGGCAAACTGGTGGCCGCCTCCTTCCTTTACCGTCACTGGAAGACCTGCAACAAAACCTTGCGTCTGTACCTTCTGATCGCGGTCGGAGTTCTCGTGTGCATTACCTCCGCAGGGATTTATGGTTATTTGACCCAAGCCTTTGACGAAACCCTCAATCAAATTGAGGGATATGAGAAGCAAATCTCTAGCTTGCAAGTGCAGCAACGAGAGTATGACCGCCAAGTCGCCGCTTATCGTGAGTCGGGTGCCAAGGGATCGCTTATTCGGGAAGAAAAACATGCTGATGAACGGGCTCGGCTGGAAAGTTACATCGCAGAACGCCGCAAAGACGTAGGGACTGCCGAGGAAGCCAAGGCCCGACTTAGCGGGGAGGCCGATCAAACTATTCTCGGTGAAAGAGAACGCCGTGATGCTGAAAAAAACCGTATCGAGGGTTTCATCACAGATCGCAAGGGAAGCATCGACAAACTTGAGGCTCAGAAAACAGCTCTAAAAGAGGAGGTGAACCTGCGAATCGTATCCGAATTAAAGGGCATCGAAAAAGTAAACGATCGGATTTCCGAACTCGATGCAGCCGTAAAACTTTATCGTGACAAAGGTCCGGGAGGACTATTCAAGGAAGATGGACTCAAGCAAGCAGCGAAATTACTCGAGACTCAAGGACCGGAAAGAGAGTCCCTGCGTTCTCAAATTGTTGCCTTTAACGCCAACGCGCAGAAAGCCCGCGATGATCTCGCCGCTCAGCACGCCGCCTTGGATCAACGAATCACAGGCCTTCAGCAGGAAGTCAGTAAGGCTAGCACGCAGATAACCGGGTTGACCACCGGAGGAGCCGAGCAGACAGACAACATTCGAACCGCCCTCGAGAATCTTCGCAATGCTCGTTCCTCGGTGGACGAACGGATTGTCGCATTAGAGGACGAAATTGCCGAAGCCAGCCGAAAAATTACTCAATTCAGTGAAACGGAGAGTGAATTCGGTCCCGACAGCTCTGCAGAACTCGAAGGAAAGAAAGCTGGGCTTCTTGCCAAAAAAGAAGATGCCGAACAGCAAATTCTGAAGATACAGGGGGACATTAGACTGGCTGACATCGGATCATTCAAATTTATCGCTCGTGCCTTTGACTCATCCATTGAGAAAGCGGAAGCAACTGGTGACGCAACTCTTATTCGGGAAGCCACGACATCCGGAGTGAACCGAGTGGTGAAATGGTTCATCCTCATTCTCGTGTTGGTCTTTGATCCTCTGGCCGTTACGCTTGTCGTTGCCTTCAACGCATCTCTGATGAAACCGAAGGGTATGAGCAGCGTTTCTTCAGATGGAACAGTCGCTCTTGGTGCAGGTGATTCGATTGTTCTGGATGCGGATGGAGAGCCCAATCCTAGCGACAGGATGTGGACTAGGCTAGGCTTGCTTCCGATATTTTTAGTGGTTGGTTTGGTTGTTCTTTGGGGAGGTTACAAGTTTTTGGGAAACGGTGATGAGTCAGCTTCCAACCGAAATGGTTTCTCGGATGGGAAAGTTTCCAAGACTGCTCGAGAAAAAGATTCCAAAGCATTTGGATACCTTCCGGACGATGCCTTTGCCGCCTTCGCATTTACCGGGGCTCGCGGAATGGAGGAAGTCGGGATTCCCAAAATTGTGCTTGATGGTTTTGTTCGCCGAGCTCCTTTCGTCCGCAACGTATGCTGGGATCCCGAGGCGTGCGGCGTGGCAAACGACGGACGTTTTCTCTATTTCCTTAAATTCCCCGGACAGCTTCAACGCTCGGGTCGCGAAAGCGACGTTCTCTTCGCCTTGGTGTTTCCCCTCGATAATGCGGGAGTTCTCAAGGAGTTCGTACTACGTCAGTTGAACCTCAAGAGTGCTTCACCGGAGTGGCGTGTCGTTGAAAACATCTCTCCCGGTTACGTTGCCGTTAGCCACAAAAGCGAACACGTATCAATCGGTTTCGACGATAATTGCTTGGTGGCCTTGACTTCCTGGTGGTCCGATGTCCCTTCCCCGACTTTTCTGGATGCAGAACTTCGTGACATTTTTGCTCGAGCGGCTCCATACGATGCCCAGAGCGACGATGCTTTTGGTGATCTTTCGAGAGCTGACTTTGATGTCGCCTTGTCTTTCGACTCAAAGCGTTTCTTCGCTGGTATCCCTAAGGAAAAGGAGGAAGAGCATCTTTATTCCGATCTCCGTAGATTTCTCGACTTCCGTCTCCTGCTATCCGGAAATATGATGGATGGGAAAGTCCTTGTGGATGGCCAATACGTTTACGATAAACCAGTTCTCGAAGAGGGTTTCGGGGTCCGCGTAGCAGGGGAGCTTGAAGCAGTTCGAAATGGAAAATATGCTTCTGCCATGCAGGGTTTTTCCGGAGAATTCATGGAGCTATTTGCCCAAAAGTTCGACTTCAACACCGTGGCCCAAATCCTTGAACGCGTCGATCTCTCCAAGTCCAAGGGGTTCGATATTTTTCGATCCAAGGAATTCCGCAAGCGTTCGACAGGAAAGACAAAAGGTACTTTCTCTCTTGTCTTGGGCACACAGGAACCAGGTGGGTCTGCTCTTCGTCGAAGTATTGACCTTCTCGTGGAGGCTCTCAACCCGCTATCTCCCGATTCTGGTTTCCCCGAGGTGATAACGGACTCCATTCCTTCCGATCCGGTTAGCCCATGACCATGCGAGTCGAGAGGTTTGTTGCTACTTTTGCACTCGCTTGCCTGTGCAACTGCGCCACGACTAAACCTGACTCCACTGATAGTCCCTCTTCCCTGATCGACCTTCCCGAGCAGCAAAAACAAAACGAGGACAAGCTAACTATTGATGGTGGAGGAGGTGAGACGGGAGAAACCGTTTCCGAAACTGGTTCACAAAACAACACAAGTCCAGATAGCGTTCCGCACGATGAATCTCCGACGACTGTTTCTGAATTTGCCGATTCAGGTGAAACCCAGGGTGAAGATTCATCTGTTGTGGACCAACCCGATGCACGCGAACCAAAGTCCACTCCATCTGATTCAGACCGCTCATCGAAGCCTGAAGCAAACGAAACAATCACGACCGTTGAAACCCAGTCCGAAGCATCGGATCC
The DNA here is from genome assembly GCA_963934405.1 of uncultured Opitutales bacterium. Lineage (GTDB taxonomy): Bacteria > Verrucomicrobiota > Verrucomicrobiia > Opitutales > Seribacteraceae. The sequence continues at coordinate 8,192 of CAWVZQ010000076.1, forward strand.
CTCTTCAGAAGGAAAGCATCCCTTCGACTCGGAAAATGCCTCGGACATTGATGAAAAACCAATTGATAACGAAAAATCCTTGGCAGGAGATATCAATGATGAAAGCGACACATCTTTGGCGGATATCTTCATCAAAGATTCAACTGAGGAATTGGATTCCCTCGAGGTTGGTCAAGGGGAGGGGAATCCTTCCGGAGTAAGCAAGACTACAGAGCAGACGACTCTCGGTCAGACAGAGTTGGAATTCTCCGGTACGCGTGTAGATCCTGAGAACAAGATACCTTCACCGGATGCCACAGTTGGGCTTTCCGCTCCTGTCAACTCACCTTTGGATGAACCCAGCAACTCTGAAAACAGGCTTGCTTATGAAAGCGAAAAGCACCCCGAGTCTCCCCCTTCGACTTCACCCACCTCCAATCTCGGATTTTCCGACTCAAACTCTGAATCTCCAGCCTTGGCAGGCGTTAATTCGGCCAGTCTGTTTTTCAGCGAACCTCACGCCAATGGAACGAAGATCGGATCCGATAAATCCACTTCTATTCACTTGGGTCCCCCAAAGGATACTCCGTCCATAGGTCCCACCAAAAGTGCTCGCCGTTATGTGGGGTTGAGTCAATGGCTGTCCCGTAGTTCTTCTAAAACTTCGAGTCGCGACGAAGTGTATCTCGGTCATAGCGAACCCAAAGTCCCGGTCGAGCTCGAAAGTTATATTGATGAAAGTCCTCTTGTGGGAATCGAAGAACCTGTTCCATGGGAGTATGACTCCATTGCCAGATTACTGCAACCACGCGAAGGTGGAGCGTCCGGTTCCTCCGATGAAATAGGCTTCGATTACGAATCAGTTCGCAATTTCTTTGGTCGAAAGAGCTCTATGGGGACCACCGAAACGAATGTTAATGCAACGGTTACTGCCTTTCGTTACGATGGTGTCTTACACTGGTTGGACAGGCGGGATAGTGCTTCGATCCCTCCGAAAACGAAGGCACCTGCAGCTCGAAAGTATTCCAATGCTCTTAAGTGGATTCGCAACGAAGGTCGCTAGTCCATCAAGTCCATATAGGAGTGAAGACGCGGCTAGATTCCTTTCTTCATAAAGCAAAAGTTTCTTGAGAAGATTTAGGATTTGATTAATAGAAAAGGCATTTCCAATGCATTTCAGCATTCCCGAAGCATTATGAAAAGCATCCTTAATTTTCGTGCGTTCTGGATCTGTATGGCACTTGTACTGTGCTTCTTTGTCGCACGCATAGTCATCATAACCTCCGATATCAGCGACTTCATCAGCGACTTCTGGAAATAGAAGCCGATCTTCTCCAAAGATCCAGAGGTATCTACTTAATCGGATTCCCAATTCTTAGCCGAGATACTGTACCATTGGGATGATTGCGCTTGAGAAGAATTCCAGCGCCTGCCGGTACGAGTGAATCATTAATTGGCGAATTGCCTGCGCCGACTCGCCGCCACCCACCCGAGTTTATGATGACTTTGGGGGCAGCTAGGTAACCGACACCACCGTCAGTAAGAGTAATTCCAACAACCGCGCCTCCTGAAACCGTTGCAATACCCTTGGCTCCATAGCCACCGCCACCGACGAAGAGTGCATAAGCGTTGGACATATACCCTGAACCTCCTGTCCCCGTTGACCACTTGCCTGTACCGTCAATATAGTCAGAGTTGCCGCTCTTGTCCTTCAATTCAAAGGAGTAGGGAGTGACGTTTGTAATTTCGTAGGACCCATTTGCCGCGCTCTTGATGATGAGACCCGAGTCAGGTCCTGCAAATGTTCCGTTTTCATCCGCCTGCGTCTTGTCTGGAAAAGAGGAATCGGTCTTACGTCCTAAAACGCCGGATATACTAACGAAAAATCCGTTTCGCAAACCGTGAGGAAACGGAGTGGTGAGGACAATGTTTTGGCCGACATGGGGATTTGTAATCATAGAAATCGAGCCCGATGCCAACGAGATGTCCTTGCTAGTGAGAGATCCTGCAATTCCCGAACCCGGCTTGGCCGTTGCTTGAGCTGGTTCCGTTACGCCTTTGTTAGTGCCATCGTGCCAATAGGTGGTCCAGACACGATTGCGGAGTATTTCCACATTGTCGGCTTCTTCGTCCGATGAATGAGCATACCATTTATCAGTGTCGTTAAGGTCAGTGGTAATGTTTTCAGCTGCGATGAGGTCGGAAAGCATCATGTCAGCCCCAAACGGGTTGTTCATGAGAAAGGTGTCGTTGAAATCAGGAAGATAAGCAAAAGAGTTAAC
>CAWVZQ010000077.1:0-10375 GCA_963934405.1 uncultured Opitutales bacterium
CCTGAATCACCTTCATGATGATGAAGGCAGCCGCCAAGACGATGAGAATTACGACCTCGGCACCCACCTCAAACGGTCTCCGCGTCCAATGCGCCATCCTCCAAGACGCCCTTGGCCTTGGGGAACAACTGCCACCCCTCGAAGATCATCCATATCTCCAAGGCAACGGTGGCTAAACCGATGCCGCCGAGAAGATAATCGGGCTTGTCGCCGACCAACCAACCGGGAGCGGAGAAGAGCTGGTGCAGCATCGCCCAAAGGGGCATGATCAGCATGAAGATCATCGGGATGACGAGAAACCACACGGGCTTTCCACGACGCCAAAGATAAAAGGTGATGACCATGAATGACAGACCTGCCAAAAGCTGGTTGGTGGCTCCGAAAAGCGGCCATAGAATGAGACCGCCCTTGCCTGCGTTGGCAAGGGTCCATTCGGACCCGCTAGGTGGAACGGCAGACATGGCTCCCGCGATACAAACTGCAAAGATGGTGGCGCCGTGCTTGTTTTTCAACCAAGCGAAAACTCCTCCATCCTCAGGGCTCAAGGTTCGCCCAAGCTCTTGAATAACATAGCGCTGCAGGCGACATGCGGTATCCAAAGTGGTGCCGGCAAAGGAAGCCACCAGCACCCCCATCAGGGCAACCGCCACCCCTCCGGACAGACCCAAGGCCATCAGGAAATTGGCAGAGCCATCGACAAACGCCCCCACCTTGGCTCCCAATCCTTTGGCTGCTCCCCAAGAGGCATACCGCTCGGCCCAAGCCGCCTCGCCGATTAACGTTTCGCCACCGGCCGTTGCCACGCCCAAGCCGAGCCCGGCACCACAGGCGAGAATGACCAAGGTGGCGAGAAATCCCTCGGTCAACATGCTGCCGTACCCAACGAAACGGGCATCCGGTTCACTTGAAATCTGCTTGCTGGTGGTTCCACTGCTCACAAGGCAGTGGAAGCCACTGACGGCACCGCACGCGATGGTGATGAAGAGGAAGGGGAAAATCATGGGGGCACCCTCGGGCTGAGGATTGAAAGCAGGCGCCACCATAGTCAATTCAGCATCCCCTGCCCCACCCGAAATTGCCGCAGCGAACAGTCCCAGCACGATCAGAGCCAAAGCCGAAATGAGCTGGAGGGAGTTTACGTAGTCACGCGGTTGCAATAACGTCCAGACCGGCAGAACCGAGGCCACGTAGGAGTATCCCAGAAGCACGACCACCCAGGTCCAGATGGACCATCCGGCCATAGCGGCATTCCATTCCCCAAGGATTCCCACGTCGCCGTAAACGACGGACAAGTACATCACGGCCAGCGCTGCGATGGAAGGCACGAGTAAACCAACGCCCTTGCGGTGAAGCATCACGCCGATTGCGATCGCTATGGGAATCTGAACAACGCAAGGAAAGATGGCAGCTGGATATTGCTTGAAGACGGCCGCAATAACCAACCCGAAAATCGCCAATACCACCGTAAGAGCCATGAAAAGAATAAAGAGGAACAGTAAACGCACTCGCTTATTAAGGAGCCGACCCGCTATGTCGCCCACCGTCTGACCGTTGTTGCGCAGGCTGACCACCAAGGCGCCGAAGTCATGCACGGCGCCAATCAGGATGGAACCAAACACCACCCACAACAGTGCCGGCACCCAGCCCCACATGATGGCGATCGCCGGGCCCACGATCGGCCCCGTACCCGCGATCGAGGTGAAGTGGTGCCCGAAAATGATCGATTTCTTTGTCGGCACGTAGTCCACGCCATCCTCCAGCTTCCTCGACGGGCAGACCGCCTTTGCTGAAAGGGCAAAGATCTTGGATCCCAACCAGCGGCCATAGGTATGGTAGGCAACGACGAAGCCGATACCCGCGAGCAATGCAATACAGAGAACTTCCATGGCCACAAAGAAAAGACTCCAAAGCACTATGGCAAGAACGAGAATGGTGCAAGTCGAAGGTAATTACACGGTCGCCCGCGGCACCCCTCGATTCCCGGCGCCTCAGTGAGTGATGGTGCTTGGCCAGACCAGAAATATTTCGCTCCCACCTTGTTCCTTTTAAACAACTTAGGTAAATTGTTATATTATATAAAAAATTAGATGGATTATTTTGGCCAATTCGGCTAATATAGAACTTTCATGACCGAAGCCTGTTTATGTTTCAGGACTTTAATTCCATACCGCACGATGAAACCGAAAAGTATCCGTAAACTACTCACAATAATATTCCTCGCCGGCATCGCCGCATCGGCGACGGTAGACCTTACTGCCGCCGAGCAGGACAATTGGTACATCGCCAAGGAATGGAGCGTCAGCGAATCCAGGGGAGTTTTTTATGACTTCAATTCCACGACTGGACAGGAAAGGATTTTCGTAGGAAGAGGGAGCGTGTGGGATCATCTCGGGCGTGACATCAAGATATACGACTTGAACGGCAATCTACTAAACACATTCGGGAGTGGAAATTTCATGGATCTCACAATGGATGGCAACGGAACCCTCTACGCGGTTTCCCATAACCGAGTGGTAGCATTCAGCAAATCTCCCGGACGTGTGGCTAGCGTTACCGTGGATAACAATGGAAGCAACCTGTATAAACATTGGGGCGATGGGGAGTGGCGCTTAGAATTTTCCGGGGGCGGTGGGACGGGAGCAGCCGCTTTGGCTGTCTTGGAACAAAATTCCACTGACACCGACTCTCACAACAAATTTGTAACTTCAGTTAATGTTTCTAACGGGGGAATGAATTACTCGTCCGATCCAAATGCCACTCTTCGTAGCGACCACCCGAAAACAGGCAACCAGGTCGAACCCCAATTTACCGCAAATTTAGGCGTGGCGTGGGGCGAGGATTGGTCAACCGAAGGATTTTCCAAAGCTCAAGCTATCGGGATTAGTCCAAACAGCGGAGACCTTTTCGTTGCTGATGCTGCAAACCATAAAATCGTGGTATTGGATCGCAATGGAACCATCAAAAGAGAATTTGGCTCCAATGGAACCGCTCCCGGGCAATTTGCGTTTGGCTATAGTGGTTGGGCATGCTCTTTGGATTTTCTGCCCGACGGAACCTTGTTGATAGCCGACAATTCATACCTCCATTTCTACAAAGAAGACGGCACCTTCATCGAGCGAACTGATTTGGGTGGCCATCGAGCATCCGTTGCTCCGGACGGCACGATACTGTCTCGATCAAAATTAAGAGACGCAAGGGGCTCACCGATCCAAGATTCATTGCCATTCAACACCGTTGCATTTACTGCCTTCATGCCTAACGGCGACCTAATCGAATCCTATCAAGACAAGATTAGGATTTGGAAGAGGGCTTACAGAACGAAGGGTCTGCTCACCCGGAACGTCATCCCCTTGCCAGCCATCCGCGGCATTTCCCAACGCGAAGGAACAAATATAGTGGAGATTCAGTTTGAAATCATCGACCCCGACGACTCGAACGCCACAGCTGGTATCATGGCCGCCGTCAACGGGGACTTTTCCAACCCTACTCAATGGATTATTGCTTCCCAGTTTTCTGATGGAACAGGAAACAAGATTGGGACTCCCATCGCAACAAACCAGATACACCAAGTTGCTTGGGACATCGGAGCAGACTGGGCGCAACAAACGGGAACTCTTCAATTCGCAGTTCTCTGTCAAGACGCTCGTAGAACGACTCCCGTCGACATCCATTTCCTAGAGCTACCCTTCGCCGAGGGGAACATGACCATCAGTCGGTCTCCAATTCTAGACCGAGACGTTGTCAATTACTTCAAGTTTCTTCTCGCAACCGGCTCTGGCTCAATCAACCTGCAAAACGGAGAAGTAAGGAACAACGACGGCACTCTGTTCATGTCTACTTCCTTAAAATCAACGCAGGCGGGACGAGATCACTTAATGCAGTCGGTGGGATATCGCTGGGCAAAGACCGCAGAAATTCAGCTTGCCCAAGAAGCCGCTACTCCAGGAGTCATCAACAGATGGACTGCAATCAATCCAATCAAACCGAGAAATCTGCCCGGTCAGGTTAACGAATACGGTTTCGACTCCAAGAACTATGGAGGCCAAGCGTGGTGGGTGGTAAAAAACAGCGCACTGCCCTTCCCCGATTTCACCTCCCAAAGCTTTGACAACAATGGTAGTGCCAACAAACAGTTCGGCAAGACAATCTCCGCTACGGGCTCAATGGTCGCGGTTGGAATCAACGCCGATAGTGCACATGACCCAGAATACCAGAAGGTTCATCTGTATCAAGTTAGTGAAGCTGGAAAGCTTCAAGCAAAGGCAATCGTCGAACCAAGCGACAAAACTAACAACAAATCGTATTACTTCGGTTCATCGATTTCGCTAGACTCCGGAAAACTAGCGGTCGGAGCAAAGCATGCGTACGAGGAGAATGTGTCACTAGGCGCCGTCTACCTATTCGATACAAATCGGAGTTCACCCACTCAAATCAACCGAATTATCGCGTCCGATGGCAAGCCGAATGACTTGTTCGGTAGTTCCGTCGCCCTATCGGACAACCTACTCGTAGTGGGGGCCAGTAGCTACGAAAGTAATACGGGAGCAGCTTACATTTACAAAATAGAGTCCAATGGCTCGAGCACCGAACTGGCGAAGGTCACCAATCCCGATGGCAAGAATGAAGATCATTTCGGGATTTCGACCGCGGTGGGCAATAACATAGTGGCCGTAGGTACTCCTCATGCAGACGTCGAACTAAACGGAAAGAACTACGGAAATCTAGGCACTGTTCTCTTGTTTCAAGTAGACGCCAACGGGAAAGTCTCCAAAACGGACACGCTCACTCCACCTAATTATTCCGGGGCTGGAACAGGTTTCGGTAATGCGATCGCGATCTCCAACGGTATACTGGCAATCGCGCATCCTAATTATCACGAACGCAGTCCCAACTGGTATGATATTGGGATCGTCTACATTTATAAGATATCGCCACAAGGGAAAGCCGTGTTCACCGCGGCCATTAAGTCGCCATTCGTAGAAAACTACAGGAATTTCGGGAGATCTGTCGCAATGGATGGAGACAGACTCTTGATCGGGTCCGACCGAGAAAGAGGGGTAAGCGGCAACGACAATGGGGGAGCTGCCTACTTGTATCAAATAAGCGAGCAAGGAAAACCGAGGTTGATAGAACGGTTCATCCACCCAAGCGGGAAAAACGAAGATTACTTTGGCTCTACACTCGGTCTGTCCGGGCGAAACTCATTTATCGGAGCCTATCGTCACAACCTATCAAATTCGCAATCGGATGCAGGGAGTGTAATGTTCTTCCGATCCAGCTTTTAACTGCCTTAGATTAGGAAAAAGAACGAATCCATGGCTACACAACGACATACTGGTTTGGTCTCCAATATATTGTGGAGAAAAGCTTTTAGTGCTGTTGGCTTAATTCTCGGGCTCCCCTTGCACGGGGCTCTAGTTACGATCGAGCAGGTGTCCGAACCCGTCGGCTTTCTCAGCAAGACGACGGTAGTGGAAACAGGCGCATCGCTCACGACCGAAAAGGTGGAACTTACAAAAAACGGTTACTTTTTCTCATACTGGACAAAGGGCGGTACTAGGCTTGCTGATACTGCAGGACGCAGTCTAACCCAGACCACGGTCGAGGTCGATGCAAGCTTCACTCTGACCGCACATTATATTCTCCAAACAGAGGACAGTGACGAGGACGGCATCCTCGATTGGTTTGAATACAGAAACTTCGGAAACCTCGCCGGGCTGGTCTCGTCCGACCCCGATGGCGATGGATACAGCAATGGCCAGGAGCAAGCGCTCGGCCAAGATCCCACGATTTCCGATCTTGTTGAGGATGGAGGTATATCATCCCGACGATCGATCGGTTTCGTCTTCGCAGACAAGTCTCTGGTCCGTTATGAAATCAAAAGCGAACCGATTGGTTTCGTAAACACGGCAAGCGGTTTCGCCGAGGTGAACGCAACCATTGTCACCCCAAACCTAAATGGCGCAACAAACGGATACCGATTCGCTTACTGGTCTGTCAACGGAGCGAGACAATCCGGTGCTACGGGAAAGGCTTTGAGCCAACTCGACCACAAGCTCACCGCCTCGGCCAACATCGTAGCCCACTACTTTCCAGCCAAAGAGGACTCGGACTCCGATGGCTTGCTCGACAGCTCGGAACTGAATCAATTTGGCGACCTGTCACAAGAAGCGGATGCGGATGCGGACTCCGATGGTTTCGCGAACCAAAAAGAAGATGCCCTCGGACAGGAATCCACCGTCCGGGACTTAGTGGAAGACGGAGGCATTTCTTCGAGGCACTCCGGAAATTTCGTTTTCGGAGACTTCAAATTGGTTCATTACGAAATCAAAAGCGAACCAGTGGGCTTCATCAACAAATCCAGCGGTTACGTCCAACCGAATACGATCGTAACCACGCCAAGCCTTAACGGGGAAACCAACGGATATCAATTCACCTATTGGTCCGTCAACGGTTCCAGGCAAGCAAGTCCCAATGGAACATCCTTGAGCAAACTCGATCACACTTTGGTAACTTCTTCGATAATCATAGCCCATTATGTTAAATCCACAGAAGATGCCGATTCCGATGGCATGATGGACTGGTTAGAACTTCGCCAATTCGGCCAACTCGTTCAAGATTCCTCCGATGACGCCGACCTTGACAACTACACCAATGCCCAAGAGGTGGCGGCAGGCCAAGAACCTTTAATTCAAGACCTAATTGAAGATGGAGGTATTTCCTCAAGGCACTCCACAAATTTCACCTATTTCGTCCAAGGCAACCGAACACCCAACGGAGCAACCCTGTCCAATGATGTTTTTTTTGCCGAGCAACCCAGCGGTCTGCTAGTGGGAACCTTGCAACCTATCGATTACGACGACCCAAACCAGCAGGACGCCTACACCTACGAATTCGTGGAAGGAACCGGATCGACCGATAATGGGCAATTCAACCTAGTGGGAAACAAACTGCTAACAGGAACGCTCATGACGGAAGGCAATTACAGCATCAGAATACGAATCACCGATTCGAGTTTAGCATTTGCCGAAACCGTCTTTCAACTCAAAGCATTTCTCCATGGCGACAGTGACAATGACGGGGATGGTTTTACCTTGGATCAAGAGAGAATTCACTCCACAAACCCGAATGTCGCGGATACGGATGGCGATGGCTATTCGGACTTGATAGAAGTCAATTTCGGAAGCGACCCCAATGATCGGAATTCCCTGCCCAACAAAGCGCCTCACGAATTGCAGTTGTCTGACAATCGGATACTGGAAAACCAACCGACTGGAATTTCGATCGGTACGCTCAGTGCCCTAGATGAAGACGCCAACGACACCCACTCGTTCACTTTCGTCGACGGGAACGGTTCCACCCATAATTCTCTTTTTTCCATTGATGCCAATGGGACGCTTAAGACATCAGCGGTTCTCGACTTTGAAACATCCCCAGTCTTAAACATTCGAGTCAAGGCAACCGACCCGTCAAACGAATCCATAGAAAAAGCTTTTTCCATCTGGGTGTTGAATGCAAGCATTCCAATTACCGACACCATGCCATGGGAACAGAGTGAGGGAGACACGTACCAATTTTCGGGCAAGGTCTTATACGATGGAGAAGCAAATGTCACTGGCTACGGTTTTGAGCTGGATGTAAGCCTTCAATTTCATAATCCTCAAGTTTTAGTGGGTTTCATTAATTCCGAGACTCAGAATTTCTCGGCATCGGCTGTTCTTCCGGAAAAAGGCCAAAGCTTTTATTACCGAGCTTTTGCAACTAACAAAGAAGGCACGGGATACGGTTCCTCTAAAAGGTTCTCCACGCCCTCGCCCCTCGTCGGATGGTGGACCCACGCACCCGAAGACTCGAACGGGTGGCGCCACTCTTCATGGTTTGGGATATTTCTTCCTTTTGACAACGGATGGTTATACCATGAACAATGGGGCTGGATTTTTGCCCAAGACGATAAAAACGGCGGTCTCTGGCTGTGGAAAGACAAATTGGGTTGGCAGTGGACGATGAAAGACATCTACCCCTACCTTTACCGCAATGACACCGCCGAGTGGATGTACTTCCTAAAGAGAAAGAACGGCATTGAGCACTTCTACAACCACCAAACGAAACAAGTAGAATAGTTTGGGGGAGAAGTGCAATCAGCAAGGCAACATGTCAATAGTCTTCACGACCAAGGCCACCAGCTAAGATGAAACGATCAAGAACCCATAGCTGAGCGGGTTCGCGAAAGAAACGAAGGCATTGTAAAGTTCGTGAATGACTGCCGTAAAAAGAAAGGCATGCCAGAAGGAACGATCCCGCATGGCAAGATAGGGAACCGTAAGGGCGACTCCCGTGGGATAGAGAATCAAATGCCTGGAAACCCTCTGAAAGTGTGGAGTGACTCGAAAAATGCGGCAAAGCAAAGTATGGTCCAAACGGGTGGCACCTTCAGCTTACGAGAAATCTCCAAAATAGAAACGAACAGGATGGCCGTCTCGACAATTGGGGTTTACCAAGTAATCCCTTGTGAAGGCTCCCGAAAAACAGGCCGACCAAGCGGGCAAAACATAAAAGAGGCAAGGCAGGAAAGAACCGACGAGGAAGGATTCCCAAAAAAACATCATTTCCGAGACCTTTTGCCAGCGGCGAATCCAGCTTTTCACATGTTCCTTGGTTTTAGTTTAAGTAGAAGGTTCCTTTATCAATTGTAGCAAAAGGCGAACCAGTTTGCCATTACAACATCGGAGAAACTTTATAATGAGAATCTCGCAAACGTATCATCTTTCTCCTAAGCCAGAAGTTCAGGCTGCCCCGCTCCGCCTCCACCTGGGGTGAGCAGGATGAGGCGATCGCCGGGTTTTGCCTCAAATTTGTCGACCGAGACCAGTTCTTGACGAGAACCGTCGGCGCGAACAAGAATCTGTTTCCCCGGTCGACCCGACTGACCGCCGGCAATGCCCTCGGGACCTTCGGTTCGCCGCTGAGTCAGAAGAGATACCGACATAGCTTCCTCGAACAGGTATTCGCGCTCCACTCCGTCCCCACCCGGCCAACTACCGAACCCTCCCGATCCTTCGCGAAGGATAAAACGCTCGAGCCTTACGGGTTGACGAAGTTCCAAAATCTCAGGATCCGTAATCGCAGTGTTGGTCATATGGACATGAACCCCGGATGCCCCGTCCTCTCCTATTGCCGCACCTGCCCCGCCCGCAACAGTTTCGTAATGACTGCGGGTGGCGTCGCCGAAAACGACGTTGTTCATGGTGCCCTGCGAGCAGGCCACTTTTCCAAAGGCAAGCAGCAGGGTATCTACCAAGCGTTGGCTCACCTCCACATTGCCTCCAGCCACGGCGGGAGCCTCGGCAGGATCATCGGGAAAGACGGGAGAAAGAAAACTATCCTCCGGAAGAATGATTTCCACGGGATCGAGAAAACCCTCGTTCAAGGGAACCTCTTGTTCAGCAAGGACTCGCAGCACGTAAACCAGGGCGCTTCGAACGATTGCTGCGGTGGCGTTAAGGTTGGCGGAGTGGCGAGACGACGTACCCGTAAAGTCGAAGGTGGCCCGAGAATCACGGATGGTGATTGTAACGGCAATGAGCGAACCGTCGTCCAGTCGTTGCTCCGCCCGCAGCTCGGCATCCCCGTGGCGAGCTAGAAATTCTCTGCAAATGCCGGCGGAACGATCTCGAAGATGCTTCATGTGCTCGCCAAGCGTGCGCGAGCCATGTTCCTCTGCGAGTTCAGACAGACGATCGCACCCGAAGCGAACGGAGGCGACTTGAGCCAAGAGATCGGCGAGATTTTCCTCGGGTCGCCGCGAAGGCCATGGACCTTCCCGAAAAAGACGGGCTGCGTCGTCGACGCGGGATTCTCCCCTCTTGAACAAGTAGGTGGGAGGAATCACGACCCCCTCCTCCGCCAAGTTTCGGGCCTCGGGCGGCATCGACCCCGGACGGATGCCACCGATCTCGGCATGATGGGCCCGATTGGCGACATAGGCGAACAGCTCGCCGGCATCGTCGTGAACAGGGGCGATGACCGTAACGTCGGGCAGGTGCGATCCGCCGAAACCCGGATGATTGGAAACCACCACATCGCCGGGTTCGAGGGACAGGGTTGCCGCGATTTCTCGGACGCAAAGACCAAGGGCTCCGAGGTGCACGGGCACATGCGGAGCGTTAGCTGTGAGGAGGCCATCGGCGTCAAGCAAGGCGCAGGAGAAGTCGAGGCGCTCCTTGACGTTGGTGGAAAGGGCGGTGCGCTCAAGGCGAGCCCCCATTTCCTCGACAAGCGTAAGGAAACGATTGGAAAACAGTTCGCGGGCAGCAACTCCTCGGTAGCCCGGTGGATTCGACTCCTCGGTTCCGGAAGGAGAAATCCTTTCGAGCAA
>CAWVZQ010000078.1:0-10274 GCA_963934405.1 uncultured Opitutales bacterium
GAACGACCAGACACGCAGGACTTGGAAGTACTTCGCCTCCTATGTTCCCTACTGGTTGGAGAAGACGGGCCTACCCGCAGGACAGCCAGTCAGCGTTCAGGTCCAAACAGGTATCGATGGCCTGCGGGCCGACTTCGGCCAAGGCCTTCCTCCCCAACTCTGGGAATACGTTATCAATGTGGCCCGTTCCCGCAAGTGGAGCTTCGTCTTTATGTCGGAGGCGCTGGACGGTGGGGCGGTCACCTATCGTTCGAGTCGACACTTCGATGTCCTGAATGAAAACATCGTCTTCGCCCTGCAGTCCTCATCCACGCCTAGTGACTATCACACGGCTTTCGAAAACCGCCGGACGGCTTACGGGGATAGCCTTGTGCTGCTGAACAACGTCTCCCATGACGAGGAGAACAACCAAGACCCTTGGCAGGCGTTCATTCGTTACGCTGTTGCAAGCGCCAATGATGGCGTGCCCATGCTCTTCATGGGGCAGGAACTGGGCATCTCCCGCACCTACGGATTTAGTCACTACGAAACTAATTTCGGCAAGCAGGTGCCCCACTTCAAGCGATACAACTCGATGCAACCCATCTGGGACAACGCAGACTTCGGGTTAGACCAACTTTACAAAGCTTACGCGAGTATAGGTCGGGCACGTTCGGCCAGTCCCGCCTTGAGTTCTTCTTACCGCTATTTCCTTAACGAACTTTCCACCAACGCACCGCACGCGAAAATCAATGCCGCTGCCAAGTGGGAGAAATCCGTGTCCTCGCCTAGTACGTCCGACCTCATGCTTACTTTCGTCAATTTGGACCGCGACAACCAACAATCAGGTGTGTTCGACTTAAGTCCTGGGGGAGACGAGAGGCTCCTAGGTCTCGACAAAAACCACCTCTACAATGTTTCCAACCTCGCGGCCTTTCGGAGCGAGGAAAAGGACGCCTTCCTCTGGACGCAGGCTCGTGACGGGCAAGATTTGCTGGAAAATGGAATTTTTGTGATTCTAAACTCCGTTCCCACTAATTCGGCAGGTTGGACTTCTGCTCCATACGAGGTTCAGTATTTGAAAGTACATGACCTTTCGACTCCACTACTTGAATTGAACGCTTCGGTAGGAGGGGGGACTGTAGGTTCAGGTGGCTACTCTTATGGAAGTCATGCAACCATTCAGGCCACTGCGGAACCAGGATACGCCTTCGATGGGTGGATTGGGGGTGGAGTTGCCAACCCGTCCGCTACCCGCACGACCGTATCGATGACTCAATCCCGTGCACTAACTGCTACTTTTCGCTATGTCGTAGACCCTGAAAACATACCCACTATATCTGAGTTCATGGCTTCAAACGATAAGACTTTGCTTTCCGCTTCGGGAGTCTCGTACGACTGGATTGAAATTCATAATCGCGGAACTAATTCCATGGACTTAAGCGATTGGTATCTGACCAACGACCCAGCCAATCCGAACATGTGGCGTTTTCCTGTGGGGAGCATCCTCGGTGGGGACGAACGCCTCCTCGTATTCGCTTCGGGATTGGGGTCGGCGGGTGTTGCTGGCGAGTTGCACGCGACATTCAAGCTCGAAGCTTCGGGTGGATACCTCGCTCTCGTGAGGAATGACGGAACGGTGGGAAAGGTTTTTGCCAACTACCCGAAGCAGGAAGAGGACTACGCCTACGGCAAGTCTGAAAAGACGGTGGGTCTTATCGCTCGCTGGAAGTTCGATGAATCTTCTGGAACAGTCGTGAAGGATTCAGTTGCTCCACCTCCAGGACTGGTGGTAGGTGGCCTTTCTGGTTCCTTTAACCTGACCGACCTCAACCTCGGCGACCTGAATGGGAGTGGTTCGGGTGCGACGGACGGCATCGACCCTCTGGGTCCCACATTAGGAAACTTGTCTGCCAAACCGCCTTGGCAGGACAACTTTACCGTCGTCTACAACGGCCAGATTTATGATGCCGACGGCAGGATGTCCTTCAGCGAGAACATTGACGATGCCGTATGGTTGAAGGTGAATCAACAGGTCTTGTTGAACGACCAAGGTTGGAACCGCCTTACAACTCAGGCGGTTGACCTCGGTCCCGCGGGTTGGTTCGATTTTGAGCTCCGCATGGGCAACATATCTGGTGGTGCTGGCTCCGTGTCCAGTCCAGGTTTCGGCTTCGATCCCGAAGGTGGAAGTAACTTCAAATTTCCTCAAAACAGCTCTGTCGGCTTGGGTGATCTGTTCCGCACTAGAGGTCCTCTTGACGCAAGCATCTTGGGCGAAGCTTCGCCAAGATGGGAACGGGGCAGGTTCGGCAACGCTCTCTATTTCGACGGCGTGGACGACATCGCCACCCATGTCCTTCCTTCGCCCGTGACGCTGGCCACCTACACCCTTTCTCTATGGGTAAAGCCCGATGGCGTGAACCAAGCCAACTATGTGTCCTTTTTTAACAGCGGTTCCACGGGACAGGACTTTCAGATAGGCTTTGACGGAGGCGGTCGCTATAAAATCTTTGGAGATGGAGGCAGCGGCGTTTTTGGTCCTGCTACGGTTGATTGGTCGCATCTCGCCGTGGTCTATGACGGGTCCTCCTGCAAGCTCTACATGAACGGAATCTATGTCGTTTCGGTGGCAAATGCAGACAATGTTTTTCAACACTATCTATTCGGCGTTAACCGAGGCTCTAACAGGTTCTTCAAGGGTTGGCTTGACGAAGTTCGCCTCTTGAATCTTGCCCTTGCCGAGACACAGGTCTTCGATCTGTTCCTAGGTAAGACAGACTCCTCAGCCAACTATTTAAAGACCGCCACGCCAGGGCAGGCGAACAGTCAGAGCTTTCTTGGCTTCGTCGCAGACACGAAATTCAACGTAAACCGTGGTTTTTTCGAAAATCCTTTCTCTCTTTCGATTACAACAGCTACGCCCGGTGCAACCATCCGGTATACAACGGATGGTTCTTCTCCATCCTCATCGCATGGTAGTGTTTTCACAGTACCCTTTTCTATTAGTTCTACTACAATAGTTCGGGCTATTGCCACTAAGCCGAATCATGTTTCGACGGATGTGGACACCCAGAGTTACTTCTTTCCCCAAGATGTTATCCTTCAGTCCATCGACGGATCCACTCCTATGGGGTGGCCTACAACCGGTGCGGTAAATGGTCAGATGATGGTCTACGGCATGGATCCTGACATCGTCGAGGGTTTCAATACACCTGAAGAAGTAAAGCAAGCCCTCGTCGCAATTCCCACACTGTCCATAGCTACCGAAATGGACAGCTTGTTTGGTCAGGCTAACGGTATCTACGTCAACGCAAAGAGTGATGGACGGACTTGGGAAAGGCCGATGTCCTTGGAGCTCATTAACCCAGATGGAAGTGAGGGCTTCCAAATCGATGCAGGACTCCGAATACGAGGCGGATACAGTCGCAGTGCGAATAATCCGAAACATTCTTTCCGGGTCTTTTTCCGTGGCGAATACGGCCAAGGCAATCTTCATTATCCCATGTTTGAGGACGAAGGACTGGAGGAATTTGATAAGTTCGACCTCCGGACTTCCCAGAATTATTCATGGGCATTCGGGGGGCCCGCTAACAATACCATGGTTCGTGAGGTCTGGAGTCGCGATACCCAGTCCGCCATGGGGCAACCCTATACCCGAAGTCGCTACTACCATCTTTACCTTAACGGGGTCTACTGGGGTATCTATATGACCGAGGAGCGCGTGAGCGGGACCCTAGGTGAATCCTACTTTGGGGGCGACAAGGACGACTACGATACCGTTCACCAAGATAGTTCAAGGCAAATCAATGCCACTGGTGGAAACCTCGAAGCTTACGACCGCCTTTGGCAGCGAACTATTGATGGATGGACGGACAACGATGGTTATTTCCAAGCCCAAGGTCTCGATACCGATGGCAAGACCCGCAACCCTGACTTTGAGTACCTTCTGGATGTCGACAACCTCATCGACTACATGCTTGTCGTCTACTACAATGGAGATCGCGATGGTCCTGCTTCCCGCTTCACCACTCCCCGGGTGAACAACTATTACGCATTTTACAACAGGGCCAACCCTGATGGTTGGAAGTTTCCCGCTCATGACATGGAGCACTCCTTGGGTCGAGGCGAGAACAACATGGTCACTCCACTCGCCAGTGACCATAAAGACCGAGACGAAAAAAAGTATTTTACCGCTCACTTCCTTCACGAACAACTTACCTCCAATCAAGAATACGTTACCCGCTTCGCCGATCGCTTCTACTTGAGAAACTACAACGATGGCGTCCTGTCGGAAGAAAACGCCAAAGCCCGAATCGCCTTCCGTTCCACTCAAATAGACAAGGCAATCATTGCAGAATCTGCTCGTTGGGGCGATACCAAGTCCGCTGTTCCAAAGAATCGCAATGATTGGGTGAACAATGTTAACATGATTACTAACTGGATGACGGGCCGGAACGCCGTGGTGCTGAATCAGCTACGCACTACGCGTGTCAATGCAAGTTCTCCGTTCTGGTACCCGAGCATAGATCCTCCGGGTTTCAGCCAACACGGTGGACAAGTCGGTTCCTCTTTCCGTCTCAGTATGACTGATCCTAACATGACTCCAGTCACCATTTATTATACTCTCGACGGATCCGATCCCCGCCTCATCGGCGGAGCCGTTTCGCCTGTGGGGCAAGTGGCGCAATCCAGCGGAATGCAGCACACTCTCTTGCTTGATGCCGGTGCCTCCGCCAAGGCCTTCGTTCCGACGGATGGTTCGCTGGCCTCCGCCTGGATACAATCTGGTTTCAACGATTCCTTATGGCAATCGGGGCCGTCGGGCGTGGGTTACGATACTGCAACTACCTACCGTTCTCTCTTCGGCATTGATGTTTTGTCCGCCATGAGAAACAAGAATACGAGCGTGTATTGTCGGATGCCCTTCACCGCTACCAACTCCACGGAGTTCACGAATCTTACGCTTAAGATGAAGTATGACGATGGGTTCGTTGCCTACCTCAACGGCACAAAGGTGGCTTCTGCAAATGCTCCCGCAAACCCTACATGGAATGGGAAATCTACTTCCAGTCACAGTGATTCCGTCGCCCAGCAATACATTTCTTTCGATCTGACCCCACATCTCGCCCACCTTCGCGAAGGGGTCAACATACTGGCCATCCATGGACTAAACGTATCTACAGGTAGTTCCGACATGCTCATCGTTCCCATACTTGAGGCGAGCAGGATCGCGGGCGGAACGGAAATTGCCCTTCCGCACCATCTAACACATGTGAAAGCCCGAACCCGTACCGCTTCGGGCGAATGGAGCGCTATCCACGAAGCTACCTTCCAAGTCGACGTCGTGCCCGGCTCAATCGAAAATCTCTTCATTTCCGAAATCATGTACAATCCTTCCGGAACGGGAGGTTCTGAGTATGTTGAGATTCGTAATATGGGGCTTTCCCGCATCGATCTTACGGGAGTTACTTTAGGCGGAGCCTTCGATGATTTCACCTTTGGCTCTCTCACCCTAGCTCCCGGGGAGAGTGCCGTCGTCGTCCAAAATCTGGTTGGCTTCAATGCACGATACCTCGATCCAACCTCTCCCTATTACGCGTCAGGCATCGTGGTTGCGGGCGAATGGCCGAATGGTAAACTTAACAATTCTGGAGAAACTATCGTTCTTACCGATGTTAAGGGATCTGATATTCTCACCTTCAAGTACGATGACACCGGAAATTGGCCGGGCCGCTCCGACGGTCGAGGCAGCTCGCTCGTCCTGCCGGATCCCACCGCCCTTGCCGGCATGACTCTTGCCGAACGAAACCTTTATCTTTCTGATGGTGATAACTGGAAATCCTCTACTGGCTTTCACGGCACTCCTGGTGTCGTCGAATCTGCCGCCACTGTTGATCCTTCCGTGCTGATTAGCGAAGTCCTCGCCCATACGGATTCTCCTTTGCTAGATGCCATCGAACTGCATAACCCCCGTTCCCAGTCGGTCGACGTGAGCGGTTGGCGTCTCTCGGAATCGAGCTCGAGTTTGGAGGGCTTTCGTATTCCCGAAGGTACCATCATTCAACCCGGTGGCTACCTTGTTTTCGACGAATCCGACTTCAATCCAAACGGACTATGGAATCCCTCTGCTGGACCTCGTGGAATCAATGAATTTGCTCTTAGTGGTTCTCGTGGCGGGGATGTATGGCTTATCGAGGCCGATGGTGCAGGCAACCTCCTTAGCTTTGCAGACCATATCGAGTTCGGGCCTTCGTTTAACGGTGTTTCCTTTGGGCGTTGGCCGAACGGTTCCGCAGGAAAAGTTTACCCGATGAAGAATCGTTCTCTCTTCGATGAAACTACAGGAAGCTATCCGCCCTTGAAACTCGGTGGTCCGAATTCTGGGCCGATGTCAGGGCAGGTAATGATAAGCGAAATCATGTACAATCCTCCCGGAGGGAATGTGGATTTGGAGTTTGTTGAATTGTACAACTCCAGTATTTCTTCAGTATCTCTTTCGGGTTGGGATCTGGACAAGGGCGTCGATTTTACCTTTTCCCCGGGAACCTTGCTTAAACCCGGAGAATCCCTCGTGGTGGTCGGCTTCGATCTCAACGCGAGCGAAAAACTCGCAGCCTTTCGGCTCGCCTATGGTATTGGCCCAGAAGTAGTTCTTGTCGGTGGTTGGAAGGGCAACCTGAACAACGGAGGCGAAACAATTTCCCTTCTTCGACCTGATGTTCCGCCAACCGACGACCCTACTTACACTCCAAAGGTTATTGAAGAAAGTGTCACCTATTCGAACCTCCCGCCGTGGCCCAGTCAAGCTGACGGAAACGGAAAGTCCCTCGTTCGGAGTAATCAGAGCAGTTGGTCGAACGATGTGCAAAGCTGGGAAATTTCAACGGGGACTCCTTCTCCCGGCCCATCCTCTAGCCTGAACAACCACCCCGTCTTTACTAGCGGAGTCCCGACCTCGACAATAACCGTAGGGGCTTTTTATAGTCACCGATTCGTCGCCTCTGATCCAGATGGTAATATCCTCGAATTCTCCTCTCCTTCCGTCCCTTTCTGGCTGAACCTCAGTGATGAGAAGAATGGTTCAGCCGTCCTTTCCGGCATCCCGCCGCCCTATGCAGTAGGAAGCCATCCTATTCTCATCGGGGTTTCCGACGGTATTGCGCAATCCATCGAGGAAATTTTCGTCTTGACCGTTGACGACAACACCCCGCCTGTTATTACCTTTAGAGGTGCCTCTAGTCTGGTTCATGAGGCTGGCTCGACCTATGTTGATCCTGGAGTAATCGCTGCGGATGCAGTCGACGGAGACTTGTCTGCCACTGTAAAGGTGGTCAACCCTGTGAATATTAGCATTCCTGGAACTTATATCGTGAGTTACTCGGCGAGTGACCAAGCCGGTAACGAAGCGGTGGTGCTCTCGCGAACTGTGTTCGTGACCGATACGAAACCACCTGTTTTGGACTTCTACGGAGGTGCAACTCTCACGCACGAAGCGGCTACCCCTTTCATCGACCCGGGAGCCTATGCCTTGGATATTCTTGATGGAAATCTTACCACGGAGATTACCGTTGAGGGCTTCGTCGATATCAATGTTCCGGGTCTTTATCAACTGGGGTATGGAGTAATTGATGATGCCAATAATTCGGCAACACCTATCATTCGGACAGTGGACGTGGTCGATACTACCCCCCCCATTCTATCTCTTATAGGTTCGCCTTCCGTCCAATTATTGATTGGGTCAACTTTCCTGGATCTCGGGACCTTTGCAATTGATGCGTTGGATGGGAATCTTACGAACAACATTGTTGTTTCCGGCGTGTTGGATGTAGACTTACCTGGAACTTACTCGCTACATTACAATGTGGCCGATGCATCGGGCAACGCAGCTCATCCAGTTTCTCGAAACATTACAGTTGTTGGAATTCCGCCTCCAGTTATCACCTTATTTGGTGGGGCTACGGTTGTTCTCGACGAGGGGGAACCATATACGGAACTTGGTTTTTTTGCCGAAGATTCACTTGATGGTAATCTGACGACCACCGTTGTTGTTCGCGGGGATACCGTGGATGCTAATCGGCCTGGTTCTTATTTCGTGACTTACGACGTTACGAATTCCAGAGCTGTTGACTCGACTCAAGCCATCCGCAAGGTGATTGTACGTGACATTGCACCGCCCATCCTCACTTTGTCCGGTTCGGACGAAATCGTGCACGAGGTGGTCACCCCTTTCATTGACCCTGGAGCCATCGCCCGCGATGTTACCGACGGCAATTTGACCGGCTCCATTATTGTGGGAGGGGATTTTGTGGATAGCGACCATCTGGGTCGCTATGTCATTACCTACGATGTTTCCGACAAGGCGGGTAACGCTGCCTCCGGTTTAAGTCGGATCGTAACGGTCAGGGATGGTGCCGCTCCAATCTTGAGTCTCCTCGGTGAGTCGAACGCCACCCATGAAGGCGGGACGCCCTACCATGACCTTGGAGTTAGCGCTACCGATGCTTTCAATGGAGATCTTTCCGATTCCATAAGCGTTTCCGGGGATGTTAATGCATCCGACCCTGGACTCTATTTTCTAACCTACTCCGTTTCTGATACGGCGGGTAATGTCGGGCAAGTCGTTAGAGCGGTTAATGTTGTCGACACCATGCCGCCCGTCCTCACTTTGCTCGGCGAACTTAATGCGACTTTCGAGGCTGGACTCGGCTTGGTGTCATTCGATTTCAGTGCTGTTGCTCAAGACCTTTTGGATGGTAACCTAACAGATTCCATAATCATTTCGAGCAACGTTAATGACAATGTCCAAGGAGATTATGTCATCGGTTATTCAGTTTTCGACAAGGCGGGCAATGCTGCTCACGCTCGAGAACGCATCGTTCATATTAGGGATACCCTACCTCCAGTCCTTAACCTCTTAGGGGGGGCGGAAATCACTCTCGAACCGGGCTCCACCTGGATCGATCCCGGCGTGGGAGCCTTCGATCTCGCGGACGGCAACTTAACCGACAATGTTCTCGTTCTTGGAGCGGTGAACGTAAATAGCATCGGTGACTACGAACTAAACTATTCGCTTTCCGACAACGCGGGGAACATCTCGTCCACCCTCACTCGTTCCATCAAGGTTCTGAGTTCACAACTCCCCATAATTACCCTGATTGGACCCGATACTTTGACCCTCGACCAAGGCACTGCCTTTGCGGATCCCGGAGTCATCGCTCAAGATCCTTTCGACGGTAACCTAACCCATCTTATCCGAACCTACGACAACCTCGACGTGAATGTGCCCGGCACCCATCATATCGCTTATTTAGTGACTAACGCTTCCGGACTTTCCTCTGAGGAAGCTGTTCGTACAATCATCATAAACGATCTCAATGACGCACCAGCAACTAATGGCGTCGAATCCTTCCTCTCCTCGATACCTGAAGACATCGGAAGTGGAGCTGGGAACCCCGGCGATACGGTATCCTCTCTTGTCGAAGGCATAACCGATCTGGACTCCAATGCAGTTTTCGGCTTCGCCCTTGTCGCAACCGATGATTCCAACGGAACTTGGCAATATTCTCTCGACGGAGGCAAAGCTTATTTCTCAGTCTACGACATTACTCAAGCCAACGCCCTTCTCCTTCGTGCAGACGATTCCAAGACTCTTCTTCGGTTTGTGCCACGGAGTGAATTTTTCGGTTCAGCTTCTCTTACCTTCCGAGCTTGGGACCAAACGGTAGGTGCCAATGGTGAACGTTTCACTATAACCGAAACTGGTGGTCATTCAGCATTTAGTTCGGACGTTGCTCTTGCCGCTATCAAGGTCGACCCTTCGGAGGACTCCCCTGTCTTCACTACTCACCCCGTCCTACGCGGTAAGGCTCTTTCGAACTACTCCTACACTGTTACTGTCATTCATCCGGACGGCGAAGACTTCAGCCTTCATTCCGTCGCCTTGCCCCAATGGCTCTCCTTTCAGTTAAACGCAGACGGTTCAGCTACTCTTGCCGGGATACCCACGGTTGGAAACGTGGGTGCTCATGCCGTTATTCTAAAGGCTACCGATACCTCGGGCAAATTTTCGGAGCAAAGCTTTGCCATCGCCGTGTCCTCAGCCAAGGTCTTCGATCTCGAATTTGGTTGGAATGGACTCGACTGGTTCGGCCAGTTCTACGTGTCTTCCAAAACTTGGATCTACCATCCCGACCACGGTTGGCTTTTCCCAGGAGAAAAAACAGGAAACAATGAAGAGGGCATCTGGTTCTGGTCGGAAAGTCTAGGTTGGCACTGGACCCGCGAGGACATTT
>CAWVZQ010000079.1:0-10194 GCA_963934405.1 uncultured Opitutales bacterium
TCGTTCGCCCTGAAGAGCTCATCCGAATTAATATAGTAGATATTCAATGTAAAGAACCTAAAAAACCATAATAGATTTTAGGATACTTTATAATATCGACAGTTATTTAACAAATTTTAGCATAAACCCATTACAAAATTAACCCAATTTTATAATGGACAAAATAACGGAATCGCACTTACGTAATACGCTCGCAAGCAATCACTTGCGAAACACATAGTGCGACGACTACCAAGTCTCAGGCATAAAGGTTGGCATTATTACGCCCGAAATATTATATTTCTCCCCTAACACTTGGGCCGTATGGAGCTCGCAATTGCGTGCTCCCCAAGAATAACAGGTCTGCACGAGTTCGGTTTTGTCGCACGGTGCCAGCCAGACGCGGGTGCGTCCGGGTTCGTGATTGAGGACAACACGTAGAAGACCGGCAGCTTGTCGGTCGTTGCGGGAAACTCCGGGACCTATTAGAGAGCAACCGGGATGAGTGACCGAACAAAGGAAACCGTTGAGTCCACCCGAAGCGTCCTCGGTCACGGAAACATGCCAGATACCCTCGCGATTCTCCAAGAAGTGGCGAAAATCGCTCTCTCTTTCGATACCGCTGATTTCTCGTTCTAGGGCAGCCATTGCGGGAGCGTCTTCTGCTCGTCCTGTTCTTACCTCCACTCCCTCGACCTCCGGCAAGTCGAGCCCCTCGGAGGGTACGTCGATCAGCATGTCTTGAAACATGGCGTAAGGCACGAATCCAGCTCGATTGTAGAGCGAGAACGAATCCAGATTCATAGCGCTTGAAACGAGACGCAGGGGTTTTTCTTCCTTTTCGGCAAATGCGATGACCTCGCCGAGAATGGCCTTGGCTGCACCCGTACCGAAGTAATTCGGGTGCGCCACCATAATGCCAAGGGAAACATGCCTCTCTCTAGGATGGTAAAAGCAACAGGCAGCCAGTCTTCCCGTGCTATCCATCTCGGCCACGAGACAACGCCCTGGGTCTAGGGCCTCGTTCACTTGGCAGTGCAGCTGGACGTGCTCGGGACCACATTTCAACTTTGGACCGTCCCCCTTGCTAGCATACCAGTAATTGAGGGAGACATGAATCATTTCAGCGACCTCGACCCAATCGTCGGAGGTCATGGTTCTTATACGAAAGCTAGACATCTAGAGAGTGATGGACTCGTCAAAGAAGGTATGCAACAAATTTGACAAGGCAGTCAAAGAATGTCGATCGACGAGTAAGCTAGCCGTTGAAGATAGAAAATGCGCCACCAATAAAATCGATTGCTTGCTTGGTGTCTTGCCGCAGGTTGTCGAGTTCGGTTTGGTAGGGAGTTTGGGGCAAGGGGGGGAGAGCTGGAACGGTTAGGTTAGGGGTGCGGTTGACGAGATCGCCCAATGGCAGGACGATTGCCAACAAGGAATCGGTTCCTCTGCGGATGTCTCGTTTAAGGCGAGTTGTCTCTACTGCAAGGGGAAAGGTGTAAGCTATTTCGCGTAGGGCATTGAGCGATTCCTCGGGCAAGGGTGCTACAGAACGACTGATTGGATATGTTTCGATTTTCGGCGTCTTGATGTGGTTGGTTTGTTCGTGAATCGGAGAAACCGGCTTATCCTTCTCGCTCAAGGATATGAAAACGAAAAGTACCAAGGCCATTGCAGAAAGAGAACCGAAAACCGGTATCAAGTGACTTGCAACTGGCGATTCCGCCGAAGAAGGTCCAGCCTGATTGGCGGTAATGGAGCACATGATATTCTGAACGCGTTCCTCGGCATCATTTGCGTGCCTGTCGCCGTGATGCTCAAAGCGAGTCTCGCGGCGAAGAGCTTCGACCATAAGTTCTTCCTTCCGAGTGGCAGGACGGTTTTGAAAGAGTGCGAGAAGTTTGGCGATCATGGCGCTGACTGTATGTTACGGGTTGATCGGTTCATAGGTTTGAGGATCGATTTTGCCGGCTAAACTTCGACGAGCGCGAAAGAGCAGTACTTTTGTTCCGGTAGTGCTTTTCCCAAGGACTTCAGCGATCTCTTTCACCGGCATGCTTTCCCCGTAGTGAAGCCGGAGAGCCATGAAGGCATTGGGAGACAGCAGTTTCGAGGCACTAACCCACAAGGAGTCGAAATCGGAAAAGGGCGCACCTTCATTCCCTGGAATCTCCGTTTCTCCTTCGGGAAGGGGGCTTTCTCCTCGCCGCAATCGATTTCTCTTGAAGTTGATGGCCAAGCGACGAGCGATGACGTATAGCCAAGTAAGGAAAGGTTTTCGGGGATCGTAACGATACAGGTTTCGATAGGCTCGCAGGAATGTTTCCTGAGCAAGATCTTCCGCATCGGAAGCACTCTCGGAAAATGAGGCAAGGAACCGAACTAGCCCTTTACGCCGTCTACGCACAAGTTCTTCAAAGGCGTCCAGTTCTCCCATAGCTGCCCTCTGGGCAAATTCCTCGTCGGTCCTGGGCGAAGAAACACTCGATGAGAACTTGCCCAAGGATTCTGGGCGAAGGGAGGCTTGCAGATTATTTTTCGCTAGCGTCGTCGCTATCATTCCCTTCTTGAGCTTTTTTCTTGGCCATTTCCTTCGCCATTTCTTCTTTCACCAAATCGGCGGAAACGCCAAGATAAATCCGAACATGGCTTCCTTCTCGTGAAACGTGTGTTTTGATGGCGGTGGCAAGTTCGGCCACTTTGGGATCGAGATCGGCCCCGAGAGTCAATAGACTGGCGGCTCCACGGAGAACGTTCTCGAGATGACCGGCGGTAGCCTCGTCCGCGGTCTTCATCACGGCGGCGACTCGCACTTCTCCATCGACTTCGCCGATGGCTAGACCAATTGCACTGGCCTTCTTCAGCATGGCGGCCTCGGGTGCTTTCTTCGGTGGATTGAATTTCATGATTCCTTTGAGGTTGGCGATGCCTTGCGCGACTGGATAGGGTATGGCCTTGGCGAGTTCGTTAAGTAGCTTGTCAGGGTCCCGCGAAGGTTCCTTCCCGTCCACAACGTCGATGCCGTGTTTGACGTAATCCGCACCTGTCCCGGCAACTATTGTGTCTTCATCAATAATGGCGAAAGCCTTTTTGTTTTCGGAATATATCGTTTTGCCGGCATGGGTAGAGGTTTCTATTTTTTCGTTTAGAGCAATAAAGCCTTCGAGCTGTTTTGCGTTGAAACCTCCCGAGGCGATCGCGATTCCTTTTTCATCTTCACCACGACCGAAAACCGTCAAGTTTCCTAATCCTTCAATATCGACCCCAAAGGCGGCTTTGATTCCTGCCAACTGGCGTTGGGCGTTGGGCTGCTTCTTGATTTCGGCAAGTAGGAATTGCCCAACGTCCGTTTTTAGCAGACCTTCAAAGTCGACGTGAATCATCCAGTTCGCTTGAGCGGAAACATTGTCGAGCTCTAGTGGACCAGCGCTCAAATGCCCTCCCGAAAGAGTGATGAGAGAAAGAATGGACAGGATGCGAATTTTCATTTGGTCGAGTTTTTTTTTAACGATATGGACAATCTAGAGAATGTCCTTTGCCCTAAATACCCCCGAGAATGACGAAAGGTTACATGATCGCCGAATTATCTTCAAAAACGCGTGCTTCCTCAAAATCTATTTAGTGGACTTAAATTCGATTTCTTGCGGGTTTGCTGAAAAAAAGAAGGCTCCCCTGCAGAGGAGCCTTCGAAAAAGAGAAAAGTATAAGATCCAGTCCTTTTATGCAGCAAAACGATCGTCGGAAATAGTGTTCCTCTTTCGCTTTACCTTGTTCAGGCGAGACCGGCGACGTAAACCTCTATCAAGCTTGTTGACCAGATCGTCGATCGACTTGTAGAGATCGTTACTGGCGGAGGAAATAGTAATGGTAGTTCCCTTTAGTTCTAGGTGTCCCTTAGCCACGAATTCGTTGATTCTCGTGGCCGAGCAAGACGCGTGCTCGAGTTCAATTCGGACACGTATGATAGTGTCCTCATGCTTGAAAAGCCTTTCGGTCTTTTCGTGAACGATGCGTTTCAAGGCATCGGTGAGTTCGAGGTGTAGTCCGGAGAGGATGACATTTTGATTCATACGCAATCTAGTATTCTTTCGGATTTATGGTTAATCGAGCCATGCATGAAGACATGCGAGAAACTCGAAGTAAAGTCGCCATGAGGAGGGTGGATGACTCCTGACAGGGGATGTTTGATCTCTCTGAAGATCTTAAATTGGAAAGCATAAACCGTGTATCGATATTTCTTAATAAAGCACGATTTCGAGAAAGTTTCCAATTTTTGTAAAAAAATCTTTGTAGATTTGTTGTTTTATAGTCGAAGGATTTGTTGCAAGGAAAGAACAAAAGGAATTTATATAAAAATATTTGAAATCGACAGGGTGGAAATTTGCTTGCTTGAGTTATGGATGAAAAGTCTCGAATTGAAGAACGGTCACCACTTGTATCGCCAGAGGAATTCCCTAGCTGGATTCTATTCGAAGACCAAGATTTATTGGTAGTGAACAAGCCGGGTTGGCTAGTTTGCCATCCTTCGAAAAACGGGCCTTGGTCCAGCTTGGTAGGCGCGGGGCGGGAATACACGGGAGCAGACCGACTGTACTTGGCGGGAAGGTTGGACAGGGAAACGAGCGGCGTAGTCCTTCTCGGTAAAAACCCCGAGGCGGGAAAAACTTGGCAAATGGCCGTCGAAAAAAGAGAAGCCAGTCGAAGTTACTTGGCAATATTGAAGGGGGAACTGAAAAACCTTGAAGAAGTGGAAACTCATATAGGAAACGACCCCGAGAGTCCTGTCTTTGTGAAACAGCGTGTGACGCAACCCTCGCGGAAGTCAAAACTCGCCCAAACTTGCTTTCTCCCCCTAATCGCTTGCAAAGACCATACATTGGCGCGGGTTACGACCCAAACCGGCAGAAAACACCAGATCCGTGTTCATGCTCAACATATCGGGCATCCCCTAGTGGGGGACAAGCTGTACGGCGATGACGAAAACCTATATCTGGAATTCTGCCAAAATGGTTGGACAAATGAGTTAGCCGGCGCACTTGCTATGCACCGGCAAGCCCTGCATTCATCGTCTTTCGGCATGAAAGATGGGGCAACTTCTTTCAATGCCCCCATGGCTTCGGATATGGAAATGTTTTGCCTCGAGGAAATGGACCTGTCCGAAGACCAAATAAAAGCTGTTCTATAGGCAGGTCTTAGTTAACTAAGGGACAGAAACAGCGGAAAAGGATTGGCGCGGACCGAGGGTAAGGGTAGGGCAATCGTTTTTTATTTCATATAGTTCCACCTCGTGCCACCTCCTCCACCAAGTCCATGGGAAGCCCTTAGGGCAGGATTTCGTAGAGCCTGTGTTAAGCGTTTAGTAGGTGACGAGGAAGGTGCGATAGCTGTGCTAAGGGATGAAATCCCCGGACTAGTGGTGGGTTGGGCCAAGACATCGTCTCTCGAAGCACCCGAAAAGAAGGCCAAGCTCAAAGAGGTTTTTGACGATGAGTCCGGGCGCGCCGACGAATTAGCGGTAGCCTTTGACCTTTTTGCGGCGAGATTCGAGACTAAGGTCGCCGATCACGTATCCCAAGAAGTAAAAAAAGCTAGGGCAGAACTGGTTGCAGTATCTAATAAAATTGAGGAAGCCCTCGCGAATTTCTCTCAGAGAATCGATTCGCTCCCAACCGAAACTCAGATCACACACGCCGTTCCTGTGCTCGAATCGCCTCCAATTGAAGAAGAGGCGACAACGCAAGAGCCCGAACCTTCCAAGCCAGAGATAGAGGAAGAACCCGTACCTGAAGTCACTCCAGTCGAAGTAACCCCCGAACCAGAAACCAAGCCTTCCGAACCCGAGTTCCAAGATGATCTGGAACCGGAACCGGTGGCGGAACTCCCGCTCACGCCCGATCTGGAACCTGAACTGGAGGCGGAACTGGAAACTGAGCTGAAACCGGAACCTGAACCAGCGGCAGAACCTGAACTGGATCCTGTCCCACCGGCAAAGCCGAAAAAGGAGCCGGAACAAGAACCTGAACCCGATTCTGAACCTGAGACTCTAGCGGAACCCCCGCCTGTAACTCCGCGAGGTATTCGTTTCGACGACATCGAGGGAATGATCGACGAATTGCTTGCTCAAGAAGAGTAAAACAATGAAAGGGAGGCAAAAGTTATTCACGTCCTCAAGTTTTCGTTGCCAAGAACTTTTGTTTCGCAAGCCTATCAGCATCCCAATGTTTCAAAAGTTAGCGAAAAATGGCTCAACAAATGACGCTGGACGTTATATATCCAACCACTGAGGAAAAAACCGTGCCCAAGACTAAATCCACTTCCACCTCCAAAACCGGCAAAGACAAAAAGAAGATGTCTCTCGGCCTCGATCTGGGGACCCTTTTTTCCTGCTACGTCAACAAACTGCCCAAGCCTGATTCTGATGACTCGGGTGCAACGATCATTCCTTCGGTGGTCGGTTATGCCGAGGAGGGGATACTCTCCGGAATCCTTCCGGGTAACAATTCCACCCTTTTCGGTGATGACGCATTGGCCAACGAATTGCATCTTCGACTAGCTCACCCTCTCTCCGACGGCGTGGTCAGCGATGTTGATTCCGCCAATCTTTTCTTGAAGCACATCCGCTCCCGAATTGACCCCGAAGGCAGTTCGGAAGTTCTCGTGGTAATCGGAGTTCCGGCAGTGGCGGATTCATCGGCCAAAGACAATTTGAAAAAGGCTGCCAAGGGAGCATTCGACGGGGTGCTTTTTATTCCTGAACCCTTTTTGGCAGCCCTTGGACACCGAGACGAAAGTCGTTTGGACGATCCCGACTATCAGGATCCCGTGGCAAATTCGCTTTTTATCGACGTGGGTGCAGGTACGACTGACTTTTGCATCGTTCAGGGATATTTTCCAAAACCGGAAGATCAGTTAAGCATTCCTTTCGCAGGTAACGAGATAGATGCTATCTTGGACAAGTCGATTCGCGAAGCATACCCCGAGGTGGATTTGCCGCTTTCCATGATTCGCAAGTTTAAGGAAGAATTCTCATATGTCGGGGAAATTGAGTCCGGAGCCCGGGTGAAGGTTCCCGTGGAAGGTAAGCCCCGCAAAATCGAGATCGGCAAATCGGTTGGCGAAGCTTGCAACGAGCTATTGAGAGAAACTTTGGAGTCGACTAGGAAAATCATAGCCACTGCTTCTTCACGGTCCGTATTTTCGCTATTGCAGAATATTATCCTAACCGGTGGGGGGAGTAGAATCCGCAACTTTGCCCAAGAGTTGCAAAAGCTACTGCTCGAGGACGGCTATGAAAATCCCTTGGTCACCGTGGCCGCTCGTGAAAGCAAGCCTTTCGTGGCTCTTGGAGCAATGAAGGTGGCTCAGGCAGCTCGTGACGATCAATGGATTCGCCCCTAGCGAAGCCGCCTATGAATTGGCGAATTCCAATTTGATTAGATTATACCTTTTAAGGTATTGCCGACCCGTTCGAGGGTTTGCTCCAGTTCGACGAGTAGATTTTCGGTTTCCTTCTCGCTTTTTTCGCCGAAAAGAATGCCCCAGCCTGCAATATCCGTCCAGTTTTCGCGTGGTATGGGCTTGCTCCGTTCGATACCGGGGATCCCTACCGACTGCACTAAGACATCTCCCAATTGGGCGGCCGCGGCAAGCTCGGGGTGGTGCGGAGCTGAATTCGGGTCGTTATGCCATTGAGCGGTTTCGACGATCTCGCGAGCGATATGATGATTCCAAAGGTAAAAAGCCCCCATCTTGGCATGATCCCATCCTAGGAGAGAACGCTCCGAATCGCAGAATTCCGCCGCATCCTTGTAAGATCGCTCGTAAATTCGGCTGAACTCGTCGGGAAATGTTACGGCCATTATGATTTTCCCTAGGTTGTGAAGCAAACCAGCCACGTAATCGCTCTCGTCCTTGCATGGAAAGTTTGCGACAACTAAAATCTCCCGCGTGAGTATAGCAGTGCCGATGCTGTGCTTCCAGAAATCAACCCAATCCAAACTTTTTGCGGACTTTCCCAAGTCTACGATATCCTCAATGATCGGTGTAGCGATAATTAGCTCGCTAATCCGATTTAATCCGAGAAAAAGCGCCGCCTCCTCGACACCTTTTACCTGTTGCTCATCCGGGCTGCCGAAGAAAATGGAATTAACCAAATCCAGAACTCTTGTCGTTAACGAAGGATCCAATCGAATGACTTCTGCAATTTGGGCGACAAAGCTTTCTTCTGAATTCAGAAGAGAACTCAATGTCTGGTTGATACTTCTCAGGGAACCGAGCTTGGGACATTGGTTGATCTTCTCAATGACCAAGAAGTCGGAAACGGGTCTTTGCGGACTGACGCCCGACTTTGTGGAGGCGATTTCTTTGGAAGAGACCATCGCCGCTGGAGACCTGGAGGAATCAGGCCTTCAGTAAGATTTCTCCGGGGCGATCGGGAGAAATGTCACGACCGAGGAAGTTGGAGAGATTCAAATAGTCGCTGAGCAATTGGGCTCCGCCAGAATCAGGTGCAAGTGCCAGGCTCTGCCCACTAGTTGCTCTTAGCACCAAATTGCCTTCTGGAGTACGCCTCGCGTAAAACTGGGAGTCGGGATTCTTCGCCATAAAGGCTGACACTGCAGGATCGGCAAACAATTCGGTCTTTAATTGGTTTCGGATTACGCCGGCATCCTCGACGTTCTTGATGCCGAGACGATCGAACATCGGACCCGACTCGGGTGAACCTTTCACCTTTTCCGCATTCGAAAGCATACCGTCGAAATCCTTGGAGTCAGCTGATTCGACTTCGGGAGTTCCACGAAAAGCCGACTGAATAAAGTCCTTACCGAGTGTCACTAAACTGGATGCTAATATAGGATTCATTGTGTAACAGAAGAAAATATACACGAATCCCAAGCAAGTTCAGTGCCGGAATGAATTTGAACCACTGGGAAAGGCTCAGCAGATGCACGACCTTTCAGTCGCGCCTATGACTTTTAATTCCTCGAGAAAGGCGGAAGAGCCTTTAGAGGACGCGAAGCAGGTTTTGCTTGATCAACAGTTCTGCAATTTGCACGGCGTTTAGTGCCGCGCCTTTCCATAACTGATCACCTACTGCCCATAGGGCGAGACCATTCTCAAAGACTTGATCCAGTCGAAGTCTACCCACACCGCAGACTTCTTTCTCGGTATAATCGAGTGGCATTGGGTATCTTAAGGCATTGGGGAGATCCCATAATTCCGTGCCGTTAAAAGCTTCGATTGCAGCGTGGGCGTCGGGAACGTTTACCGGATGCTTAAATTCAGCGTTAAGCGACATGGCATGCGCCCGCATCACGGGGACCCTGACGCAAGTGCAAGAAACCTTGAGCCCGGAATGATCCATGATTTTGCGACTTTCGTTTCGCATCTTAAGCTCTTCCTTGGTGTAACCATCCTCCCGAAACTCATCGATGTGAGGGATTAGATTGAATGCGATGGGATGAGGAAACACTTCCGGAGGCACTGGTTCACCGCCGCCAAGCACTGAGCGAGCTTGGTTTTCCAGTTCGGTAACCCCACTCGCCCCAGCACCTGAGACAGCTTGGTAGGTGGAGGCAAAGAAATGTTTTAGCCCAAATCTCTTGTGCAAGGGATACAACGCCATCAGGGCCACGATTGTAGAGCAATTGGGGTTTGAGATTACCCCCTTGTGCTTTTCCACTGAACTCGGATTGATTTCAGGGATAACCAGCGGAACGGTAGGTTCCATACGAAAAGCCGAGCTATTATCGATGACAACGCAACCATGCTTGCGGGCGTCTTCAGTGAATTGCTTGGAAATGCTTCCTCCCGCGCTGAAGATGGCGAAATCAAGTCCTTTGAAGGACTCGGGCGTAGTCTCGCGCACAGTTTCGAGATTTCCGCAAGCCTCGTACTCGCGTCCTGCGGATCGAGAGGATGCGAGCAAACGCGTCTCCGCAACAGGAAACTCTCGCAATTCAAGTAAACGAATGATTTCTTGACCCACGGCGCCGGTGGCTCCGACTATACCTAATCTATATTTTTTCAATGGACGAAACGAGTTTGTTTAAAAGGTTGCAAAAAAAGAGCGCGGTCCTCGGCGTCGATCAGCCTTTCATTGGGTTGATCGCCTCGATTCCCGAACAGAAACTATGCTTATTCGTGGACGGGACAAGATTGAAGGAGTACGTCATGTCAAGTTCTAACAGATCACCCTCATGCGAGGAAAACTCT
>CAWVZQ010000080.1:0-10164 GCA_963934405.1 uncultured Opitutales bacterium
ATGCCCATCATCTTTTCCCTCACGGGAATTCTGGAGAATGTAAGCGCTACTTCCAGACGCTGCCCGTCCTCTTTCATTAAAATGCCATCGTCTCCCTCCTTCACGTATCCTGCTTTCGCGAAATGTTCGCGGGCTTTGCCGATTGAAAAAGGGCGAGCCATTATATTCGGGTTGTCGAAACGTCCGTAACCTTTGGTCCATCCCGGGAGACGAGACGCATCTCCACGAAAAATCACGTCGATGACCTTTTGCCAGTTGGAGGCATGGCAAATGCCAAGCCTTACGTCGTGGTCGTCCAAGGGCGGTTTGGCCGAGTTCAAGTAAAGTGACCATGGGATGCGCGGAAACTGGTTGTACCAAGTGTAACGTTCAACGTAGCCATCGAACACCGGGGGCATCTCTGATTTTTGGTACCAGTATTCGGGAAGCGTGATCGGGAAATAGTCGAGTTCTCCTGCTCGGAACAATTCCCATGCCTTGGAACGATCTCTAATCACGGTGTATCGAATTCGATCCACGTTATATCTGTACTGAAAGAATTTCTTGTCCTTGGCCCACCAGTTGTCCGTTCGACTCAAGGTGATGGAGACGCCTTTGACCAAGTCTTCCGGTTTTACCGTGTAGGCGGCGGTAGTCGGAGGGATGCGCCACTGGTAGCGTTCCTTGTAGTCGGGGCCGTACTCCTTGTAGAAATGGGAGGGAGAGGGAGGGAGACTTGCAAAGTAGGCAAGTTTCGGCTTTGGTTCGGGAAGTGATATTGCAATCACGTCGGCTCCGAAAAGGGTAAACTGGGCCATTTGCTCGCGGACATACTGCTTGAACCAAGGCGTGACGACGTTGTCCGATGCCCGAAGATAGACCCACCACATGAAGTCGATTGCCTTGACCGCTACGCCGTCGTTGTATTTGGCGTCGGGATCAAGACGGAAGAAAACCGTCTTGCCGTCAGTACCTATAGCCCACTCCTTGGCCACCCCGGGAATCACCTCACCCGTCTCGGGGTGCAGCTCTACCAAGTCGATCTCGATGTTGTCATAAAGTTCCCCGCGGAAGGAATTGTTCGAGTTTGGACCAAATGGACGAATGGTTGGAGGAAAAGAGGATATGAAATAGCGGAAAGCTCCCCCTTTTTTAGCTTTGGGATCACCGATCTCAGGTTGCTTCAAGCCGTTCTTCCAGATTAGTTCCGATGGCAAATCCTCAACCGTCTTGAATTGGAAAAAATCCCCCATCGCTTGGCGGGTTTGCATGCGCCTGTATAGTTTTTTCTTTTCGATAAGTACTTCCTGAACCTTTTTCTTTCCTTCATCGTCGTCGGCATCGGCGAGCTCGGCATTGAGCTTCTCCATCTCCATTTCGATTTCCTCTACTTGCTTGGTCAACCAATTGCGGATGTAGCGATTATATTGGGGATACCATTCTTCGAAATTTGCCTCCGTCGAAAGACCCTCGTCACCCCGTTCGCATCCTCCAAGGAAGAACAAGGAGAGAAAACAAGCCGAGAGTGCGTAGCAAACTTTCATCAGATCAACGATAGTAGCTGAATTTCTTCGGGTCGAAGGCCTCTCGAACGGCCTCGCCGACGAAGGTGATCAGGATGAGCAACCCGACCAGCACCATGAAAGACGAGGTGACTAACCAAGGGGACGATAAATTGTCCAAGCCATCGCGAAGCAATTGACCCCAGGTCGCGTATTTTGCCGGCAACCCGAAACCTAGGTAGTCGAGCGAGGTCAAGGCGAGTATGAGGCTGGAAACGGAGAATGGAACCAAGGTCACTATGATGGCGACCGAGTTGGGCAACAAATGGCGAAAGAGAATCCGAGGCGTGGAAGCTCCGATGACTCGACTAGCCGCGATGTAGTCTCTGGCCTTTTCCTTGAGGGCCGCCGTTCGCATCAGGTAGGTCATCCCCATCCAGCCGAATAGCAAAAGTATACCTATGATAATCCATAACCCGGCGGTTTCCTTAAGCCGCTCCGGGATGGCCGTACTGGCAATCATAACGACGAAGAGAAACGGAATGTTGGACAGGATTTCGATCAAGCGCTGGACGATTAAATCGAAGGCTCCGCCAAAAAAGCCCATCAGTAGCCCGATCGATATGCCCAATGCATAAACTAACGGGATATAGACGATGGCCGCCTTGAAGTTTACCTGTAAGCCGCCGAAGAGGTAGGCCAGAACGTCGTAACCTTTCGAGCTGGTGCCTAGAGCATGGGTTTGTTCGGCGCCAAAAGTGGGAGGAGATGGAGGAAAATGAACTTGGCGTAACTCCCCTGTGTCTTGGCCGAGGAAGGTCGCCAGATCACCCGCACCGTTCCATGACTCCGAATCTTTCACCAATTCACCGGCGACGTAAGCTCCCCCATAGACTCGGATCCCGTCACGATCCCACCCGTCTGCAGGCCCGTCATTCCGTCCGTTTCGAAAGCGAAACCGCAAATGCATGCGTTCCGGTCGGGATGGATCATAGATTCTGGACGCCAAGCCTGAAAAGGGTTTGCCCCCGTCCATCGCCAACCCGTTTGGAGCAACTTCCAACTTGGTTGAAACTGCGGCAATGGTGTCACCCGTTGGAGCATAGGGGAGGAAGGGCATGACAACTTGATTGTCTCCACCCTCATCCGCGAAACATTCCTGTAAGTCGCGGTAGTTCGGAGGGCCTTGACCTTCGTCGCCCTCGATTCCGAAGGCATGGCCTTTTTCAATCTCTCTGGTGAAGGCGGGGAAAGACCAGTTCTCATTATGTTTTACGGCCAAGGCTTCATTTCCGACCAATAGATGGTCCAAAGAAGCTACCGCAGCTAGGGCAAAGATGAGGATGAGAGAGTAATAGCCGCGCTTGATCGTCTTGAACCGCTCGATCCTGCGCAGGGTAATTGGGGTGAAGCGAAAACCTTTGGCAAAGGTAAGTTCGATGAAGACCCCTATCCCGAGAAACACGATAGTCGACAACCAGCCAAACCACGGAAACGTATTTCCACTTTCCAAATCGATGTGCAGGAAGCCGATTTCACGGCTCAGGCTGAAGGGAAAGCGTACCGTCGGCAATTCAATGGAAAGCATCTCGCCGAGAGCACCCAGTAGTGCCCCGAACAAGAAGAGTCTTCCAAAGATTCTTAGCATAACGACCTCAGTTGAATTTAACCCGTGGATCAACCATGGCTACGATCATGTCGGACAGGATGTTGCCCAGAACGAGTAGGAAGGCCGCGATGGTCAGGGTGCCCATGATCACGGTTTGGTCTCTTCCCAGCAAGGCCTGGTACTGCAGGAGGCCGAATCCCTGAATGTCAAAAACGGACTCGATCAGTATGCTGCCGCTAACCAAGATAGTGATCAGTTGCCCCAAGGTGGAGGCGATCGGAATGAAGGAATTCCGAAAGGCATGCTTGAATACCGCGCTGCGGAAAGAGACCCCTTTGGCCACCGCCGTCCTCACGTAGTCGGCTGCCAGATTGTCCATCAAGTTGTTCTTCATCATCATGGTCAACCAAGCGAATCCGCCTACCACGTAACAAAGAAGAGGGAGGACGGTGTGATGGGCCAAGTCAACGAATTGCGCTCCGAGGCTCATGCCGTCGAAATTTGGGTCGGTCAGGCCGAACAACGGGAACCATCCGCCTCTGGCTCCCAAGTAGACAAGCATGACGGCGCCCAAGGCAAAGCCGGGTATCGCATATCCTACGAAAATGAAGATGGAGGTTAGGTTGTCGATCGCGGTACGGTGTTTGATCGCTTTGAGAATCCCCAGAGGCAAACAAATGCCATAAGTGATTAATGCCGTAAGTATACCGAAATAAAGGGCAACCGGGATGCGACCCTTGATCAATGTCCACACGGGATCACCGAAATCAGTGGATCGACCGAGGTCGCCTTGGAGCAAACCGGCGAAACGGGTTTTGTAGATGATTGCCCGGTCATCGTAATTCTGAGGTGCTTTCGAGATGTTTTCGCCCGAGCGGCGAACCCATCGCTCCTTCCTGTCCTCAATCGTTTCGATGCGAATTTCCCAGTTTTCCTCGGCTATCGGTTTTCCACTGTCCAAGTAGGTCGCTGAAATCACCTTTTCGCCCTCACGCAAGATCTTCGCCTGTCTCCCGCTGCCCTTTAGGAGAACCAAGGTCTCCTTTTTCGGATCGGTCACAAGGTCCTCACCGACCATGTCTTTGCCTAATGGGCGAAACTCCGACTTGCTCAACCTGCGTTCTCTGGGCAACGCCCCAAGCCATTGGAGATAGGCTTGAAGGATCGGTTTGTCGAAACCGTACTCCTCCTCCAGTTCCTCGACTTGCTCTTCGCTCATTCCTCCACCTATCTGCCCGCTACCCGAACCACCGCCCTCGGTTGCCTTTTGCGCTTCCTGCAAGGCTCTTTCCATGGGACCACCTGGCACGAAGCGTGTAATAGTAAAAACAAGCAGTGTGACTCCCAGCAAAGTTGGCGGGATCAGGAGAAATCGGCGTATGAAATATTCACGCATGGGAGCCGAGAACTTTATGACTAACCGTATGTTTTGATGGGTCGATTAACGAACGGTTAGGGCAATCAGCGCCTTTAAGCCAATCTTTTTCGGACTAAGATTTCATTTCCTTTTGCTTGCCAACGGGTCACATGTGATCACCTTTCGTGGGCATCGAACTCGAACAAGGCATGCATACGAAGGAAAAACTACCACTGCCAGTGATCTGGCGTTTCCTCGTATGCCTAGTTCTTTGCTCTTGTTCCGGCGAACCCCCGGTCCAAAAAGCCTCACAGGATGGCATCCTCATTATGGGGAACACCGCCGAACCGAAGGGCCTGGACCCTCACATCGTAAGTGGTGTATTGGAAAGCAATATCATTCGGGCCCTGTTCGAGGGACTGGTTGGGGCCCATCCGTTCAAGGATGGGGTGGCCCTGCCCGGAGTGGCCGAGAAGTGGTATCCCACCAACGAGGAACGCCCCGACGAATGGGTCTTTGAGCTACGCAAGGATGCCCAGTGGTCCGATGGGGCTCCACTTACCGCGGATGACTTTCTCTTCTCCTTTCGTCGCTTGCTTACCCCAGACCTCGCGTCGGACTACTCCTTCATGCTTTACTACATTCGAGACGCGGAACCCTACCACAAGTCTCAGCGTTCCTACCTTCTCAGTCGCGACGACGCCAACTTCACCGACGAATGGTGGTCTTCCCTCAAGGAAGTCGACTTAGGACCGAACGAAGAGGCCGACGAAGAAACCTTTAATTTCAAGGGTCTCGATTTTCTCACCGCCGAGGAACTGAAGAAGCTTAAGTCCAAACCCGAACTTTTTGCTTGGCCCGAATCGGTACCCGTTAAAACCCGGACAGCACTCATCGCAAAAAATCTTTCATTCGCCGAAAGCAAAAAAGACTTGTGGGATCTTATCGAGTTCGGAGCCACTGCTCCCGACAAACACACTCTCAAGGTAAAGCTCAACTCTCCTATTCCTTTTTTGCCCGAGATCACGAAGCACTACACTTGGTATCCCGTCCCTCGGCACGTGGTTCTCAAGCATGGCAAGATCGGAGACCGTTTCACCGACTGGACGAAACCCGGAAACCTTGTTGGCAACGGCCCCTTCCGCCTCAAGTCTTGGCGTTTCAACGACCACATCGAGGTGGCTCGCAATCCCCGATACTGGGACAAGGAAAACGTCGGCTTGAACGGCATCCGCTATCTTCCGATCGCCAACCTATATACGGAGGATCGCATGTACTACGATGGGCAGATGCACGTAACCTACACCATTGCGTCCGAGCTTATCGAGTATTCCCGAAAAAATTACCCCGAGCACGTTCGCAACGAACTTTACCTCGGCACCTATTTTATCCGTACCAACGTTACCCACGAGCCTTTTACCGATCCGCGAGTACGGCTCGCCTTCTCCCT
Source organism: uncultured Opitutales bacterium (assembly GCA_963934405.1). Lineage (GTDB taxonomy): Bacteria > Verrucomicrobiota > Verrucomicrobiia > Opitutales > Seribacteraceae. Next base: position 5,898 of record CAWVZQ010000080.1, read on the forward strand.
CTCCCTCAATCAAAAGTCCCTCATCGACAATGTTCTCAAGGGCGGACAGAAACCTGCCGGAGGCCTTGTTCCCCCCTTTGGCGAATACCCTTCCTCCGACGTCGTGACCTTCGATCCCGAGCTTGCCCGAAAACTGCTTGCCGAGGCTGGATTTCCCGGGGGCAAGGGACTCCCCGACATCGAATTTCTAACTACGGACAAAGAATCCTCCAAGGCCACGGCCGAGGCGTTGCAAGCCATGTGGAAGGAACATCTCGGAGCCACCATCAAGATCAAGCAAATGGAGTGGACCTCCTACATCACCTCCATGTTCGACAAGGACTACGATCTCGCTGCAGGTGGCTGGATCGGCGACTACATGGACCCCCTCACTTTTCTCGATATGTGGATGAAGGACGCGGGCAACAACCGGACGGGTTGGCACAGCGAGGAATTTCAGAAAATCCTCGGCGAGGCCGCCGAAACGGGGGACCCCGCTGGCCGTTACACTTTACTCTCCAAGGCCGAGGCCCTATTCCTCAAGGAACGCCCGATCCTTCCCGTATACTGGTACACGCGCAACTACCTGCTCCATCCGGACGTGAAAGGCTGGCATCCCCTCATCCTCGACAACCATCCCTACAAGTTCCTCCGTCTCGAGCCGGGGTCCGAGGGAAAGAAGGACTGACCGCATGTTTCGTTTTCTCATAGGTCGTTTGCTCCAGGGTTTGCTCGTCCTGTTCGCCCTTTACACAATCACCTTTTTTCTCGCCAAGGCCATGCCGGGTGAGCCCTTTACCTCCGAGAAAAACGTTTCTGCGGAGACCAAGGCCAACATCCGCAAACTCTACGGCTTGGACAAGCCTCTTTGGGAACAGTACTATGTTTACCCCAAGAACATAATCACAGAGGGTTCCTTCGGCGTATCCACCAGCAAGGGTCGGCCGGTTTGGGACATCATAGCGCAGTCCTTTCCCAATTCCCTTCTCCTCGGTCTATGCGCCCTTTTCTTCGCCGTTGGCATAGGCGTACCCATAGGCGTGCTTTCCGCTGTTCGCAGAAACAGCTGGGTGGATTGGACTTGCATGGCTGTGGCCATGGTCGGCATCTGCGTACCCTCCTTCACCATCGGGCCGCTCCTGCAAATCTACTTTGCCGCCCACGTCCCCGGGTTGAAGGTGGCGGGGTGGGGGAATCCGCAGGACGTTCTCTTGCCTGCCTTTACGCTCGGTCTTGTTTCAGCGGCATATCTCGCGCGACTCACCCGAGGGGGCATTCTGGAAGTCCTTTCGCAGGACTTCGTGCGCACCGCGTTAGCCAAGGGCTTGTCTCCTTCCAAGGTCATAATCAAGCACTCCCTTCGTGGCGGTCTCATTCCAGCCGTGGCTTATCTCGGGCCCGCCTTCGCTGCACTCATAAGCGGGTCCTTCATCGTGGAGACTATCTTCCAAGTGCCCGGCATGGGCCAACACTTCGTTAATGCCGCCACCACCCGCGACGAGTTCCTCCTGCTGGGCGTCTCTCTCTTCTTCGGGTTTCTCATAGTGGTAATGAACCTTCTCGCCGACATTCTCACCGGGCTCCTCGATCCCCGTGTGCGTATTGCGGGTCAATCCGACTGACGTTATGCCGAAAGAAACCGCAGGCGTCACCAAGCATGGATCCTCCCTCTGGAAGGATGCTCGGCATCGCATGGCCCAAAACAAGTTTGCCATGGCCAGCTTGGGCGTGATTGTGCTGATGATTCTTTGTTGTTTCGTGTTCGCTTGGTTCTGCAAGGACCCCAACAAGGTAAACCTCGTCAACAAGTTCGCCACTCCCTCCGGAGACCACTGGTTCGGTACGGACGCCCTTGGCCGCGACCTCTTTGCCCGCATACTTTACGGCGGACAGGTTTCCATCCTCGTCGGCTTGATCGCCACTGCCGTGTCCGTTGCCATAGGCATGGTCTACGGTGCGGTTTCCGGTTTTGCGGGAGGTAGGATAGACGCCGTGATGATGCGGGTCGTGGACACCCTTCTGGCCATTCCCTTTCTCGTTCTCGTGATCGTTCTCCAGGCCACCCTCAGCACTTTCTCCGGCGACGCCACCAATTGGATCGTGGAGAACTGGGGATGGAACAAGGAGTTAACCGGTCGTCTCACGAACGTGGTGCCTCTTTTCTTCGCCCTTGGCCTTTTCGGCTGGCTCACACTTTCCCGCATCGTACGTGCTCAGGTCCTTAGCATAAAAGAGCGCGAATTCGTGGAGGCCGCCGTGGCCCTCGGTTACTCCAAGGCCCGCATCCTATTCCGCCACGTCGTGCCAAACGTATTGGGCCCCACCATCGTGTACTCGACCCTCACCGTCCCCGGATTCATTATGTACGAGGCCATTCTCTCCTTCCTCGGTCTAGGCGTGGAATCCCCCAACAGCTCCTGGGGCGTTCTCATCAAGGAAGGCGCTAACTTCCTCGAGACCGAGGTCCAGCTGCTCCTCTTGCCCGGCCTCTTCTTTTCTCTCACCCTCTTCTCTCTCAACTTCATCGGCGACGGTCTCCGCGACGCGCTCGACGTAAAGGCATCCAAAGACTGATGAGCCTCCTCGAGATCAAGAACCTGAAGACCTACTTCCACACCCGGGCGGGCACCACCCGGGCGGTGGACGACGTCACCTTCTCCATAGACAAGGGGGAGATCGTGGGCGTGGTCGGGGAATCGGGTTCGGGCAAGTCCGTCACCTGCCACACCATGCTCGGTCTCCTGCCGTCGCCTCCCGCCAAGGTGGAAGGCGGCGCGGTAACCTTCGACGGGGACGAACTCCTTCACCTCCCGCCCCCTATCCTTCGGGCCATCCGAGGCAAGCGCATATCCATGGTTTTCCAGGATCCCATGAGTTGCCTCAACCCCTATCTCACCATTCTCGACCAAGTGGCCGAGCCCATCCTCACCCATGAGAACGTTTCCCGCGAGGAAGCCGAGCGCCGGGCCATCGAGATGATGAAAAAGGTCGGCATCCGGGACGCCGAGCAGCGAGCCCGCTCCCACCCCCACGAATTTTCCGGCGGCATGCGCCAGCGTGCAATGATCGCCATGGCCCTAGTCACCAACCCGGACCTCCTCCTCGCGGACGAGCCCACCACCGCCCTCGACGTCACCGTGCAGGCTCGCATCCTGCAGATTCTGCGAGACCTGCGGGACGACCTAGGTGTCGCCGTTCTCTTCGTCACCCACGACCTCGGGGTCGTTGCTGACGTCGCCGACCGCGTCGTGGTCATGTATCGGGGCAAGGTTGTCGAGCAGGGTAGCGTGCTCTCCATTTTCGAGAATCCCTCTCACCCTTACGTCAAGGGGCTCCTCGCCTGTCGTCCCACTTTCGAGACCAAGTACCGCATCCTCCCCACCGTGGACGACTTCCTCGAGACAGAGGAAGCTCCCGACGGCTCCCTCATTCTGCGCGAGCGTCCCGACGCCGCAGACCGCCTTGCCGAGCTGGAAAAGCAGGTCGCGACCGACGAGCACACCGAAGCTTTACCAACCACTGAGCCCCTCCTAGAGGTAAAGGATCTCAAGGTACACTTCACCTCCGGCGGCGACTTCTTGGGCAAGCCAAAGGAGACGGTGAAGGCCGTGGATGGCGTCGACCTCTCCATCCCGAAAGGAAAAACTCTCGGTCTCGTGGGTGAATCCGGTTGTGGCAAGACCACCATCGGTCGTGCCATCCTCCGCCTAGTCCGGCCCACTTCCGGTTCCATCCGCTACGACGGCGTTAACCTCGCCTCCCTCAACCCCGACGCCATGCTCGCCTACCGCAAGCGCATGCAGATCATCTTTCAGGATCCCTATGCCTCTCTTAACCCTCGGCTCACCATCGAGCAGGCTCTCACCGAGCCCCTCGCCGTACATCGCATCGGCTCCGGCTCCTCCGAGCGCCGGGACCGCGTCGTCTCCCTTCTGGAGGAAGTCGGCCTTTCCTCCGAACACCTTCTGCGCTACCCGCACGAGTTCTCCGGTGGCCAGCGCCAGCGCCTCTGCGTGGCTCGGGCACTCGCGGTCGAACCCGAGTTCATCGTCTGCGACGAGTGCGTGTCCGCCATGGACGTCTCCGTGCAGGCCCAAGTCCTCAACCTCCTTCGGGAACTGCAGGAAAGGCGCAACCTCACCTACCTCTTCATCTCCCACGATCTTTCCGTGGTCAAATTCGTCTCCGATCACGTCGCCGTCATGCAGGCTGGCCGCATCGTGGAGACCGCCCCTGCGGAAGAACTCTATCGCAACCCCAAGGAAACCTACACTCAAGAACTCCTCGA
>CAWVZQ010000081.1:0-10152 GCA_963934405.1 uncultured Opitutales bacterium
TCCTAGAACGGGAAATCGGCTTTCATAGTGGGCCGCCAAAGGATCGAACAACTTGGTGCCGAATTGCTTTTCGGAGGAGATGCCGGAAAGACTTTGCTTAAGGGCAGCAAACTCGATGTCTAAGTCTTCTCGATCATAGTCATTGATCACAGGATCGGTAGAACTATAAGCGAGTTCCTCCATCCGTGAAAGAATCCTAGCGACAGTCTTCAACCCATCGGATTGAGTTTGAACAAATGACAAAGCATGCTGGACGTTGCCTTTTGCGGCCTCCTCGGTTTTCAAGCGGGCTTGTATTCCCGAAGAAAAGCGATGACCTCCTAAATCTGAAACTTGGCCATTAGTACCTTCAAATTTGTTGCCGGATGAAAGCAATCTGGACGAATGCAGCAATTCTCGTTGGCGAATTCGCGAACGAGCGATATGCATTGATGTATCGGCAGTGTAGCCGATGACCATAAAAAAACCCTGATAGAGTTAAGCAACCGTGGACACTATCCTTAGTGGACCGGTAGCAGTAGAACTCATCACGTCCTTGCGATTAGTTAACTATTTGCGCATGCGATATTCAATGTCAAGTGATCAAATGAATTTTATTTTCCACGAACAAGCCGAAGTAGTTTTCGTAGTTCTTCTTGTAATTCCTTGTTGTACTTGCCGGCCTGTGCGGCGTCTTTCTGGAGAAAAGGAATACGTGAAACGGCTGAAATCCCGCTGACGCCAGAACCTAAACCGGCAGCCATACGGATAAGCTTGGTCGCCAAGTCTTTGGCTTCAGGGTGTCTCGGATTGGCTTTTATAATGTTTTTCCAACGTTCGATTCCCGCAATGTCTTTCTTTACCTTGTCGAGTATGGCATTGGCTTTCTTGAATGAACTTAGTGATATGGGTCGCCAATCCACCCCGTCGAGACGGACCGCAACTCGTCTTACGTTTGCAAATCGAGTGCCTTGCGCCCACCATTCCTTACGTGAACGAGAAATATATGTGGCTACGCCCATTACCTGACCACTCGCAGTGAGGATTGGGCCACCGCTGTTCCCAGGGATAAAAGGGCAGGTCACCTCGATCTCCTTGGGGCCGGCTCCCACCATGCGCCCCGGAAGCGGAGTGAGTACGTTCAATCCTCCACTGTTGCCAAGAGCGTAGCATGGTTCGCCGAGCTTCAATTCGGGAGCCCTGACGAGCCCTCCCGCTACTTCCGACACAGGAAAACGAACGAGGTCGCGGCCATCGATCGCCATTTCCATCTGATCGCCGACAACAATGGGTCTGCCGTCGATTTGCACGGCCTCGATGCGAGCGGAACCACGAACCACGTGAGCGTTAGTCACAAGGTGAACACCCCCAAGATGCTGGAGCAGAAAACCCGTACCTTGAGCACCACTGTCTCCGCGAATAAGCGCCACCGCCTTCAAGGGCGACAACTTGGGGTGAATGGGCTGCAGAGCTTTTGTCACGTATTGCCGGTCGGCTTGGCTGAGCCGAACCATCGGCAAACGATAACTTTGACCGTCTGCACGAAGGATGAGGACGTCGCCCCCAAACGCATCCAGCATTTTAGCCTCGATTTGTCTGCCGTCCGAACTGGTCCAGATACGAGAGGCAACCGCACAGAAGGAAGTCTTACAAAAGAAAAGTCCCGATAGAACAATTACGGTGATTCTTCGCATCCAATAAAGCCAATGTCGCGAACGTTTCCGAGGCAAACTAAATTATCGTTGCGCCGTAATCAACGGATTCAAGGCAATGGGTTTAGTATTGCCCCCGTCACGCTGTGGGAATTGATTGGGATGACATTTTGAAATATTTTGGAAGAAGACTGCAAGCTGCATGCAAATCTATCTACATTTGAACGGCGAACAAACGGGACCTCTCACCTTGCCGAGAGTAAGCTCCAAACTCGTTTCTGGAGAAGTCCCACCCGACACTCTGGCATGGCGAGAAGGTCTGGACAACTGGTACCCGCTGAATCATGTGACTTGGGCTGAGGTCGGCATAGTCGCAAGCGTATCTCCGACTCCCGCGCCTGAGCCAACTCCCCCGCCGCAACCTGTAACCGTCGAACCGGAAACGGTCGTGCCTGAGCCGGAAGATCACGCCACGGCTGAAGGTGAAAACGAATCGCTCGAAGACAGCCAGGAAGGACAGACGGAGGATAACTCCGAAGCCGTTCCCGAAGAAGTCGGAAAAGCTTTTTCGGAGTATGCGGAAGAAGATTTCAAGCCCCCATCCTTTGACGAAATGGATCAAGAGATGACGAGCCTTCGTTCAGATAGGGAGTCGTTGCCCGCGCTCATAGGTGAACGAGCATTCGATGCAGGTATCGAAGACGAGGAAATCGAAGACGCCAAAGCCGAGGTAGCGAAAGCTCGGCAATCAGGCGATCAATCGGCTATCCAGCTAGCACACAGGAAGCTAGGGCAAGTCGTACTGGCTTCCGGGATTCACGATGATTCCATTACGGAACTGCGGGAACGGGAACAAGAACTCGCCGACCGGATGCTCAACCTTCAGATGCAAGCCCGCCGAATGGGGGGTGGGTCGAGGGTCAAGAAAAACAAGCCTTGGATGAAGTGGGTTGTTATCTTTTTGGCCATTGCTCTAATTGGCGGAACCATTGCAATTGCGAATCTGTTGAAATAAACCGTTTGCTCCTGCTACCCAAACGGTAATAGATTCGTTTAAGTCAGGCCTCCGAAGCTGCTTCGTCGATAGCTTCTCGAGCCCCGAGCTTTTCGTTCAAAAACAAAATGGCGCTTATGTCTCCCTTCGCCATACGGAGCATAGCGATAATATCCTCAATTGTTTTTTCTTCCTCCACTTGCTCGTCCAGAAACCATTGAAGATGGCTCTTGGTTGCGTAGTCGTTGCACTCGGTCGCGAGCTCGTACAAGCGGTTGATGGCAATTGTGTTTTCTCGTTCCTGCTCTAGGGCAGCCTCGAACGCATCTACCGTTCCGTTGAAATCAGAACGAGGTTTCGGGATAGTGGCCAAATCGATCTTGCCTCCTCGATCCAACAAATAACGAAAAAGTCGCATGCCGTGAGCCATCTCTTCGTTGTGCTGAGTCTGCATCCAGTGGGCAAAACCATCGAGTGTATTGGCATCGAAGTATCCGGACATGCCTAGGTAGTTATAGGCAGCCGCGAACTCTTGGTTGATCTGTTTGCCTAGGGCTTCTTCAATTCGTGAATCAATCATGGTAAAGGTTAGTTTCTTCTTCTCTTTAGCTATGTTCTTCCGATGTCTCAAGTGAATTCATAAATTGGTCTCAACTCCATTCACGATTAGAAACAACTGGCATGTACTTGATCGATGACGAAGGCTTGCCCTTTAACAATGCTTAATCTTCGATGAAATCATGTCAGTAAAAATGAAAAGTATTTTGGTGACCGGAGCCACTCGAGGAGTCGGCGAGGCTTTAACTCTGAAATTCGCTCAAAAGGGATATGTCGTTTATGCACTGGCCAGAACTCGCAATCAATTGAATTCACTGGTGGAGAAATGCGGTGCCGACAAGGTGATACCTTTCGAGGTGGATGTCTCGAACAAAGAACAGGTCGAGGAAGCGACTGCCGCCATTCAACGGAAGTATGGGACGCCCGACGTTCTGATAAACAATGCAGGGGTCGTGGAGAACGTATCGTTTGCAGAGCAAGAGCTTGAAATGATAGATAAGATCGTGGACGTAAACCTCAAGGGTACGTTGTATGTCACTCGTTGCATTGTTCCCGGCATGATAGCTCGAGGTAGCGGTCGCATCATCAACGTCTCTTCTGTCGCCGGGACTCGAGGCATTCCGGGGCAAGCCGCCTATTGCGCATCGAAATTCGGCATGAACGGATTTGCCGACACCTTGGCTCAGGAACTTCTGGCCAAAGGGATATTGGTCACGACGATTTGCCCCGGAGGAATCGATACTCCTCTATGGGATTCCGAAAAAAACCCTTATCCCGGCGATAAGACTCGAATCATGCAAAGGGAGGAGATCGTCGATCTAATTGAATACCTACTTGATCAACCCGAAGGCACCTTGCACAAAAAAATCGTTATGTTTCCGACGAACGAATGGCACTGAAGAGACGGACTCAACCTTGGCTTTTGATTCGCGCTTTCATTATAAGAAATAATTCGCGACTTATCCATGCATCGGTCGCCGCGTAATTCACTTGACCCGGCGCTAAAGGATTTTTTTCCCAATTCGAGAGCTGTGACGACTTGGACAGACGATGGCCAAAGAAAATGGCCGTCAAGCTACGCAACCCGGTTTGTGCGATTTTAAGTTCACCGGCAAGGTCCGCAAGTTCCTCAAACCCGCCAGGTTCAAAATCCTCGATTTCCCTAAGTTTTTTAATGTCGTCCCGAATTGCGACTCCGGCTTTGATGATATCAGGATCCGCCAAGATTTCTTTGATAAGGCCCAGATTCTTCAGCGGACGAAGTCGAAAAAGAAAAGCCTGATCGGCAGTGGCGAACTGGAGGAGGGCTGGGGGATTGCTGGGCCCTCGTCGGAAAGTGGGCTTGGACTCTACATCGAAACCCAGCACTCGTTGCTTCTTTAATCGCTGCACCAATCGTGCGACGCTTTTGGAGTCCTCAGCTATGCGTACTGCACCTTGAAAACGTACAAGGGGCAATTCATTGATTTCTGCCTTGGATAAGCGTTCGGGTAATTCTTCGTTGTGCTTACGGGCAGGCATCAGCTTTTGGAATTAGAGCTTCAACTCCAATCCATCGTAGGCGATAAGAACTTTTTCGGGATGCGTACGCGTTGGAGGGGCTCCAGGAATGCCTGCTCGAGTTTGCTTGATTTTTTGTTGGGAAAGGGACAGGAATTTTTCCGTATGCTTTAGGAAGTCAGACATTTGCACATCCGTTGCCGCTGGGTCATGATGGAAAAGTGCTAATTTTTTCACATTCCCTCGGGCGGCTAATTCAACTCCCATAATGTTGCTGGAGTGGCCCCAGTCTTCTCGAGAACCAATTGATTGGGAGAGCGTGTAGGGAGCATCGAATATTAGAAGATCGGCATTCCGAATAAAGTCGATGTAAGGATAAGTTTTCCCATGGGCCGGAATTCGGTGCTCGCCGTCCGTGGAATAAACAACGGATTCGGTGCCATGTTCAACGCGATAACCGAACGATAATCCGGGGTGATCCTGCTGGTACAATGAGATTTGACAATCCGCCACTTTTACAAGATCGCCCGGGGTATGCTTTTCGTAGACTAGCTCAGCACCCATTGTGTCGATGTTGATGGGGAAATAAGGAGCCTCCATATGGCGGGAAAGCGACTCCTTGAGGTTGTCGTGACCGCCATGGAAAATTATTTTATTTCCGGGAATATAGGCTGGTGTGAAAAAAGGAATGCCTTGGATATGGTCGTAATGCAGGTGTGAAATGAAAATATGTATTGTTTTACTTCCGGGACCTTTGCTCATGATTTCCTGCCCGAGAGAGCGAATCCCCGAACCACCATCAAATATAAGATATTCTTCCGAACCCGTTTCGATTTCCACACACGGCGTATGACCTCCAAAAGTTCCTGAAATATGAAAAGGAAGTTCCTTATCTACGAATTTACGAATTTGCCCCTCGGAACGAAGCTCTTTGCCTCGAGAAGCTAATAATGCCGCAGTTACTTTCTCACGAACATCTAAAGCCGTTAATGCGGCGGGGATAGACCCTCTGGTTCCCCTGAAGCGAACAATCATGAACTAGGAGTGTGGTTTATTTTGGAAAAGAGAATTTTAAAGAGCGGTTTATTCGTAAAACCCGTGCCCTCGATGGCAAACCTATAATTTAATAGTTAGCCCTGTAGTCGGAATGAAAAGACTTGCACGAATCGACATGTCGAAGATGCTCTCAATACCGCAACTAGAAACACTCAGATTTTCCTAGCGATGACTCAGCAGTTCGATCTCAACCAACCCATATATCAAGCGGGCCAGTCAGCCATGAGCATGAGCAACTTGCTCGCTTACTTCGTGGACCCGAATTACCAACGCGGTAACCTTTCCCGAATCTCGGACATGCACGTCAAGGTCGGTCGTCCGGTTAGTTTTCGAATCGATGACGACTTGACGCCGGTCCCAGAGGGAGAGGGCGTTACGGATGAAGTCATTCGTTACATGCTCGGAATAATCCTAAACGAGAAGTATCGGGAAATCATTGCATCGGATGAACCAGATGACATTGACACGGGTTTCGAATGGGTGGACGGTAGCGTGAACTTTCGCCTGAACGTATTTCGCGATCGAGATGGTCTTGCATTCGTCATGCGGGTGCTGTCGTCCGTTATACCCGACATCGAGACGCTCGGGTTGCCATCCGAGCAGATCTGGCGCGACATTACCTCCTTGAAGCGAGGGTTGGTTTTGGTAACAGGCGTAACGGGCAGCGGTAAGTCTACCACAATCGCGGCATTGATTAATCACGTTAATCGATTCCGAAAAACAAGGATCATTACCTTGGAAGATCCTGTGGAGTTCATCTTCAAGAGTGAGAGTTCCATGGTTTCCCAACGTCAGGTAGGGCAGAACGTGGCAACTTTCTCAGGAGGATTACGTAGTGCCTTGCGGGAGAATCCCGACGTTATCTTCGTGGGAGAAATCAGAGACCAAGAAACCGCTACTCTCGCCTTGAGTGCGGCGGAAACCGGACACCTTGTTTTTTCTACTCTACATACGAGGGATGCCAAGGGAGCATTGAGTCGGATAGTTGATATGTTCCCCGCCGAGCAAACTAAAAGCCTTTGTCTTCAATTATCCTTTAGCCTCTCTTCCGTCCTTAGTCAAAAACTGGTTCCTCGCGCAGATGGAAGTGGACGCATCTTGGTTATGGAAGTCCTGAAAAACGTACCTGCTATCGGCAACCTCATTCGCACAGGCAACTGGCAGCAAGTCTATTCCACAATGGAAACTCAGGCAAAGGAGGGAATGATGACGATGGAACAACACCTCTTACACCTTTATACGCACGGAATCATAACTAAAAAGGACGCGATTACCTACACCAACGAGGCCAGTCTTCTCGACAGGATTGCCCAAATGGAAGTGGAAGCCAAATAGATCGAGTCTCGAACTGTCCTAAACCTGTCTTCCACATTTCATTATCATTTTATCGTCCGAGGTTGCAATTTTTGCGGACCGGCTAAATTGTCGTCTATTCAAATAACGCACTTGGAAATCAACAAAGCATCATGACGAAAGCGCCATTTGTCCGGATACCTAAACCTTCGGAACTCTCCGAACGAGAAGTGACCGAGGAATCGCTTCATCGCAATCGTCGAGAAATAATTAAATCCCTAGGTCTTGCCGCCGGAACTAGTTTGCTGGCCATTCCTAATACCGCCGCCATTGCTGCAACGGCCGGCTTTCCCACAAAGCTCAACAAGAAGTATCTCCCGCCAAAGGGAATGAAGCCCACGGAATACAAATACATTACGGGCTACAATAATTTCTATGAATTCACGACCGACAAGTACGAAGTGCGCTTTCGTGCAAATCTAGGCTGGAAAACCGAGCCTTGGACCATTCAGATCGGCGGGCACGTCGAAAAGCCTCTCAAGCTCGACGTAAACGATCTTGTCAAGGAAGTGGGGATCGAGCAACGCGTCTATCGCTTTCGTTGCGTGGAGGCATGGTCCATGGTCATCCCTTGGGACGGCTTTCAGCTAAACAAACTGATCGCCAAAGCCAAGCCGACCTCAAAGGCGAAGTACGTTATGTTCAGCACCTTCAAGGACGAAAAGACCGCCCTCGGCTTCAAGGCTTACCCAAACTACGATTGGCCCTATACCGAGGGCTTGCGTATGGACGAGGCGATGCACGACCTTACTTTTCTGGCCACCGGCATATACGGGAAACCAATTCCTCATCAAAACGGGGCTCCCATTCGTCTCGTAGTCCCTTGGAAGTACGGTTACAAGAGTATCAAGTCCATCGTTCGTATCGATTTTACGGATAAACAGCCCAAGACTCTCTGGAATACTGCCGGCCCCGACGAATATGGCTTTTATTCAAACGTCAATCCCGAGGTGGATCATCCACGCTGGAGTCAAGCGCGTGAGAGAGCCATTGGTACCGGTGGTTTTGTGGAACGCGTACCCACTCTCAAATTCAACGGATACGAAAAGGAAGTTGCCCACCTCTATAAGGGAATGGATTTGCGAAAATTCTTTTAGAGCGATTCAACTTTGATTTCTAAACGTAGCTGAAGTCGGGCATGAATAAAATAGCTCGAATAGTTGCCTCCAAATGGTTTGCGGGACCACTCTGCGCCTTACCGTTGTTTTTTTTGGCTTGGGATTACTTTCAAGCCATAAAGCAATTGGAGCAAGAAGCAGACACTTCCGTTCGGCAGGTTTCGGAGGCCAACCGCACTTCCGGTAGTCCAGTTGCCACCAGCGTAGAGTACGCGGATTTCTCCTTTAGCGTTTCCGATGAAGAGTTCCACGAATACACGGGAGGAACCTTTAGGGAAACAGAGGTAAACAGCACGGAAAACGAAGATGTTGAGGATGAGTTCTCCTTCACTGTGTCCGACGACGAATTCGATGCCGCGACCGAAACACTTTCGCTGCAAGAAGGCGGCGACCAAGACGCGTTAATCGCTCGAAAAATGGCTGAATCAGCCAACCTGGTGAAAGCGGGGGCCAACGTAAACGAACGATTCCTCCACGAGACGGGAAACGTTGCCATCGCCTACTTTCTTATAGTTCTTTGCTTCACACCGCTAAAACGCATCTTTTCTCGAGCCAAATTGGTAAGCGCCTTGAATCGGCATCGCAGACTTGTCGGGTTGACGGCTTTTTTTTACGCTATTCTGCATCTCGTCCTCTACTTTGACGATGGTCTCAATCGTCTTTTCGACGAGTGGTACTTGTTTTACATACAATGCGGTCTCGCTTCCTTTGTAACCCTGTCCGTCCTTGCCATGACCAGCAATGGGAGAGCTGTTCGCAAACTGGGCGGGAAACGTTGGAAGAAATTGCATCGCATCCTTTACCTTGCCATACCGGCGCTGCTTTACCACAAGGGGTGGGCTGGCAAGGCGAGTCCTGACCAAGTGCGAGAAGCGCTTGTTTGGTTTGCTCCCATGCTACTTCTTCAAGCCGTTCGCCTCACGAAGTTTTTCACAACAAAGAAAGCAAACTGAACATGTCGCGGTGTCGAAGTCGTCTTTGTCAAGCCACCTTGCTTTTCGTTGCAATTGGAGCGGTCGCTTGGGCGAATGTGGAAAACGCTCGTCCAGGAGGAGCTCGAAACGTCGCAGTCCCCGGTTTCGGCGAGGATGGATTACGGATATGGGAAATGCGTGCCTCCCGAGCTCTTCCACTTGCCGATGGGATCGTGGATGCGAATGATTTGCTCCTCACGACTTTTTCAGGTCCCAAAGTCGAAACCGTTCTAAAAAGCCCAAATGCCCGTTTTCGTACTGAGGACGGCAACGCCACCAGTGATTCGCTGATCCACGTAAGTGGTCCCGGTTACGAAATTTTCGGAAAAGGATGGGAATGGGATGCAAACCGAAGCCGAATTCAAATAAAAGCAAACGTCAAAGCTGTCTTCAATGAAGAGTTCGACAACCTATTTAAATAGTACACTAAACCACATGCGCCTGCTCATCTTACGTCTTACAGTCATACAGTTTGCGGTAAATCTTTTGGCAGCGGAGGAAAACGCTGCGCAACCAACGACAATCGAAAGCGATACGGCGGAATTGGTTACGACCAAGGCCGGTCACCGTTTCTACTTTGCGGGCAAGGTGGTTGTGGTGGGAACCGACCTCTTGCTCAAGTGCGACGAACTAGAGATTCTTTCCCAGCGAGAATCCAACTCATCCAAATCGAGCGCGAAAGTCGGTAAAATATCCCTAATGATTTCTCGCGGGAATGTGAGTATTAAGCAAAAGGGATCCCACGGCAGCGGGGACAAGGCCACCATGCAAGCGGTCACCGGCTTATTCATATTGTATGGCTCTCCCGCGGTTCTAATTGACGAAAGAGGAAAACTGGAAGGGAATGAAATCGTCTTCGAGAGAGGGAAGGGGCGGGCCGAACTCCGAGGCGGGGCAGGAAACCGCCCTCGAGTGGAACTTCCGGAACTTCCTGCCTTGCCTAACTTTGGTCGTGGGTCAAAAAAGAA
>CAWVZQ010000082.1:0-10070 GCA_963934405.1 uncultured Opitutales bacterium
TCCACGGGCCCGGCGTGAACCGAAAGAGTGACCGTGCCAGCCTTGTGAATCGTCCCTAGACTCCCCGTCTTGGAACGAACGAAGTCGCCTTGGCCGGAACCGAAGAGCGTCGTTACTTCGGAAGAGGTCAAAACCCTGTCGTAGAGACGAAGGTCGTCCACCATCCCTGGGACAGATTCAGTGGTTAAGCCATGTCTCTTGCCCAAGCGCAGGCTTTGAGCGCCTGCTGTCACTGAACCGATTGCTCCCGAGCCGCGTGAACTGCCGTCGGCAAAGATTTCTGTTGTGACGCTTTCGTAGGTGATCACCAGATGATGCCAGTTGTTCGCCTTCCAAGACGAAGTGACGTCCTCGACGACTTGGTTTGCTCCGCCTCCGCGAACCAGAAGTTCCCTGTCCTCGTTGGCTTTCAAGCGGAGTTGCCAACCGTCGCCAGTGTCCCAGTTTTGCTTATTGGATATAAGGACCATATTGTTGGCGGGTTTGTCGAGGAGCGAGTACTTAACCCATGCAGATACCGTGAAACGATCGCCCAAGTCGCCCGCGCCCATGCCGAAGTCCACTTCCGAAGCGTTGCCGTCGAATTCCACCGCGTTACCGAACTTTCCGGATGCGAACACGGCACCGCCAGACAAGGCCCCGTTGTAGTTTCCGCGACCGGCGAAGGCGTTGGTGCCGTTGACCTCGTCGAAGGTCCAGTAACGAACCAATCCGTTATCCAGTTGCGGGTCCCGTATCTCCTCGCCTGTAAAAGACAGGATGCCCGGATCGCTGGACGAGTAACTTACCGAACCGCCCGTGGCCGAAGCGATCAATTCGACGGGTCCGTCGCCGTAGCTCAACCCGAGCAAGGACTGCTCCCAAACGACTTCACGCGTCCCTTTGAGCACACGGAACAAAAACACCTTGCTGTCCGTGCCGTTCGAGTTGCTCGCCGTTATCGTGCAGTTGAAGTCGCCCACGGTCGTCGGAATCCCCGTGATCGCTCCGGTGGACGAATCGATCGTCAGTCCGTTGACGCCCAAAATCGAATCCGCTGACCACGAGGTAGGAGCTCGAATCGATTCCACTTGCAAGCTCACAGGTGTCCCAACGTGGAGCGGGTATTCCTTCACAGTGATTGCCGGTGAATTGTCAAATCCCGGAGGCAATTCCCGATAGGGGTGGTTTGGGGCAAGGGAATCGGCGGCTCCCCAGCGGTGAGCTAGGTAGCCTTGCACCTGTTCCGTCTCCCCAGCAGTGAGTTCGCGGTCGAAGATGAGGACTTCCGCAATGTCTCCGGCGAAGTCGTGGGCGGGTCCTTGTCCGTCCTTCCCGATCTTTAAGTCCGTCAAGCTTTCACCGGTAGCCGCGGAAAATTTGCTCACCTTGGCGGGGTATGCGGCGTTGCCCGAACCCGCGCTGATCTTCCAGCCGGCTTCATCTAACAAATAGGCGTCCCCGTCGCCGCCATCGGCGTCGCGCTTTGAGAGAACGAAGGCCGTAACTGGGCCCGTCGTGGTGCGAAGCGCCCCATTGACGAAGAAGTGGTCACCGTTTCCGTCCATGCGGATGCCAGCCTTGCCCGCGAACTGGTTTGTCTTGTAGATTGGCTGGTTGTTCGCGACGGTCTGCTTGACCTCCTGACCGGTGTTCGACTTGTCTTTCCATTCCGCCAGCGCACTTCCCTCGCTCAGCATATCAGGAGTTCCGTCGGCATCCACGTCGGTGACGTCGAGCCAGAGGACGAGATTGGGTATGGTGTCCTTGTTGAGCAAGGTGTTGGCGGGAACGATGGTATTGACGGGCGTCCATACGTCGCCGCCGCTGTTACCTACCTTGGCGGAGAAGTAATAGGTGACTGCCTTGGTCAGTCCTGTGAGTTCGTGCGAAACCATACCGACCTCGTGGGTGCCTGAGAGAGAGGCATTGTTGTCCCATGTGTTCCCGTTGGCGCTTCCGTTGTCGTCCCCCCAGTAAAAAGTCACGGCGACTTGCTCGCCACCGGTAGAGATGATTTTGGTGTTTATCGTAGCTGAAGTTTCAGTGACGTTGGAAGCTCCTTGAGCTTGAATGGAGGGTGGGCTAATGGTGACCAGTTCGCCTAGCTCGGACCAACCGGTCATACTGCCGGAACCAGACGGGTTATTAACTACCTTGAAACGATAATAGTAGCGGATGCCCGAGGTCAGACCAGTTACTGGTTGGAGCAGTGGTCCAATGTCATTGGTTCCTAGATTTAAAGTGAAGTCCCAGTTGGTTGTCTCGTTTCCATCCTCGTCTCCGTAGTATAGGGTAACGGTTGGTTTGTCGGCGATTGGGTCGCCGTCGAAGGATAGTAATTCGCCGTTGATGGTAGCGGTCGTTGTAGTAATGGAGGTTGCAACGGCAGTCACCACGACTGGAGAACCCACCACGGGATTGGTGGTGAAGTTGTGATCCGATGACCAAGTTTCACCGGCCGAGTTGACGGCACGGACACGGGCATGGTAGGTCGTGCTGACCGCCAAGCCGGTCAAGGTTTTCGAAAACTCGACGGTTCCCGGCGTCCCCGATATGGTGACGTTGTGGTCCCAATCGTTCAGGTTGTAGGGATGGGTATTGGCATTGAATGGCTGACCGTTGAAGAAATTAGACAGAACTTCCGAACTGTTGAGCACTTGATCGTTGTATACCCTGAAAAGAGATATTTGACCATCGAAGGACTCAGTTTCCGACTGGCCGTTGCCAATGCCGCCCATGTTGGCTCCTCCTAGGGTGCCGAGGGCGAATGGGTCGCTACCCGACCAGTCGCCTCCACTTGGTACTTCAGTGCCAATCAAGGAGCCATTGATGAACAATTGAAGAGAACCTGTGGATATGTCATAGGTGACCACTGCTTGAATGAACTCGCTTGTTGCCGGAGCTAGAAGTAGGGCGGAGGGGTCCGTGCTCAGGTTGTAGGCGACATTGCCGCTTCCAGGCATTTTCCGTACGCGAATTTCGTTGTTGTCTAGAAAGAGGCCCAGGCCCGTTCCGCCTCCGTCCTCGAAAATGACTTGTCCGTTGGCAGGGGTGGGAGTAAGGTTGTCCGGCTTGAACCAGACTTCTATGCTGACGTTATTATCTGACCAGTCATCGGGAGCGTTGGTGAAAGATTGTGCGGTTGCGTTGCCAGCAATCATAAGCTCGGCCCCAGCTTCGTTTCCTGTCGAGCCGCCGGGGAAATCGTATGCATGAGTTAACTTGGTGAGCGAGCTTGGAACCGAGACCCGAGCAACTTGGGGAGAATTGTCGAACTGAAAGTCAAGATTTGCCGTTCCGACAGTGTCTTCCCAACGAGTGTTTCCGTCTGTGTCTGTCGAGGCGTCTACCTGAAAGTCGAATCCGGGGGTGACTTCTATGGCGGGATCGTCGTCGCCATAAAAGAGGGTCAGTATGGGTTCTTCGCCTCCTTTGTCCTGTAGTTTGAAGTCGATCACTGCTGAATTTCCACCTATGGTGCTCGAGTTGACGTCGGAAGCGATTGGGATGTTGGGCTTGACGGTCAGGACGAGTATCTGAGGGATGCTGGCACCAGTAAGGTTGGAAGCGGTGATGGTTACGTTGTGATCACCAATTGCAGTGGTGGATCCGGATATGACGCCGGTTGTGGCGTTAACGACGATTCCTACCGGAAGATTAGTGGCTGAGTAGAATTGAGGACCCTTCTGCGCCGTAATGACATAGGCATTGCCTGCACTAGGGTAGTTTGCATTTGCATATTGAATGGTTGCGTTAAGATCGCCAACAATGACTGGAACTGTGTTTTCCACTATGGTGCCGCCGCCAACGTCAATGGTGCCTTGGTTGAGATTGTAGCTGTAGTTGAAGGCAATGCGCCCACCGCCGCCATTATGGCCGCTTGCCACAATGCCTCCCTTGACCGAGATAGTTCCGTTGTTGGTGATGGAGCGTCCGGCGAAGCGAAGGGAACCGCCCGAGCCGCCGCCGCCCTCGCTATTACCGTCCCTTGTACTTATGCCTCCGTTTGCCGATATGTTAGTTCCGGTATTAATGGTAAGCGTGCCGTTGCCGTCGGCCTCGAGGGAAATGGCCCCACCGCCGGCACCGCCACCGCGAAGGTTGCCGCCGCCGCCGCCCGAGCCACCATGGAGATGACTCAGGGACTGGTCGCCATAGCTTACACCGTAACTGGAAGTGTCAGTGGCATCTCCTGCGGAACCGTATCCGCCACCACCACCGTCATTACTCGATGCCTTATCTTTCCCTTTGCCTGGTCCGAACCCGTCGGCATTTCGGCGCCCGCCTTCGTGACCACCTGCCTTGCCGATCCCTCCGGTGTATGCGACCATCCCGTTCCCCCATGGATCGTCGGCGTTGACGGAATTTCCACCGTTGGCGTTTAGGTCGGTTCCGATAACTATATTGCCGTGGTTGCGGGTCTTTAGAATAAGAGCGTTCCGGCCTTCCAATACCACGGTAAGTCCTACGGATAGAGCGATGGAGTCGAAAGTATAGGTGCAGATGCCGTAGGAAATTCCAGAGTCATCTCCCATGGAGATTACTCCTGTTCCGTGGTGGCCATCGCTATGGTGCCAAGTGCCGTCCGAAGTGTTGATCAAGAGAGTGCCGGAAGAAAAGGCAAGATCGGTTAGGCCGGTGTCGCCAAAAATGGAAAGGCTGCCCGGTTGAAACCCGGAGACGTCGATTGTGCCCATAGATACGGTTCCATTGCTTACGAATGTTACACGTCCGCCGCCGCCATCCCGATCCGCTTCTGCCGCCAAGCCACTGGCCTCGAGAGTGCCGTTGTTCGTGATTGAATCCCCTTTCAACCGAATGGACCCTCCCGAACCGCTTCCGCCTCCTTTGTTTTTGTTAGTGGTGTCGCCGCCGTTGACGGAGATCTTTGCCCCGGCGGAGATTGTGAGTGTTCCGGAACCGTCGGCTGCTAGTTCGATGGCCCCGCCTCCGGATCCGGCTCCTCTGCTGTCTCCACCACCACCACCTGAGCCTCCCAGAAGGTGAGTCACGGCACGATCGCCGTAGGTAAGGCCATGGGTGGTCAATTGATTCATGTTTGTCCATCCATAGCCGCCGTAGCCTGCGCCGCCGCCGTCATTATCCTCGGTGCGGTGCTTCCCTTTGCCGGGACCGTGACCATCGGCATCCCTGTCGCCTCCGTCCCAACCACCGAGTCTTCCGATACCGCCGATGGCGTTGGTGGGGTTGACACCTCCATCGGCTACGAGGGAGGTGGATATAGTTATGTCTCCATGGTTTCGGGTCTTCAAAGAGAGGGCGTTGGTGCCCTGCAGGGTAACGATTACTGATGAACTGAGGTTGATTCTGTCTGCCGTGAATGTGCAGATCCTGTATGGATAATCCGTACCGTCATCTGCCGTATAGGTATGGTTGCTAAAGACGCCTGCGAGGAAGGATCCGTCAGTGTGGTTTATTGTGCCCAAGTCGGTATCAATGGTAAGACCACCCGAGGTGAATACCAATTCGGTGACCTGCGGTCGCAAAATCTTCACCGTGCCGTCGGAACCATGCCGGTCTCCTGCGCTTTGTCCGCCTGTGGCGGTGACATTTGCATTTAATGCACTCTCGTGATTGATCAAACTGGAAACTGCCTCGATAAATATGCGACCGCCGCCGCCGCCGGACGCCCCGCCGCCTCCGCCGTCATTGGAATCCGTGTCGCCCTGATCAATTTGAGTGGGCCCGTTTCCGCCGTTGGCGTTTATGTTTACGCCGGCATTTATCACAATGCGATCGCCCTTCAAGTAGATGGCACCACCGGAACCGCTGGCACCGCTCTGTGAAGATTCGTTGCTATTGTTTGAATTGTTGCCGTTGCGGCCGCCTTTTCCGCCGATGGCGTTGATATTGCCGCCCAAAGTGAGTGTTCCACTCGAAATTATCTTTATGGAGCCTCCACCAGTGCCGCCCGACGCGTATTGACCGCCACCGCCACCTGATCCGCCAAGAAGGTGGGTGATATCGACATCCCCGTAGGTCAGTCCACCGGCAGGTACCGCGTACTGTGTTCCCCATCCGGTGGTAATGCCAATAACCTCGGCACGGGCACCGGTTCCTCCGTACCCCCCACCGCCCGGTTCACGCCCGGAATTGATGCCGTCGGGTTGGGGATCATATTGCCCGGCCCATGGTCTGCCGCCGCCTATAAACGAACCGGAGGTCAAGTTGGCAGGTCCGCCGCCGGAGCCGGTGTCCACGTTGTTCCACCTGTTGCCGCCATGACCTCCGCCGAGTTTACCCATTAGGTCTTGTAGCGCGGGGTCACCTGCAATGTTTCTGTTCTGGCCATCCATCCCGTTGAGATCGAGAGCGGGGAGTATGGTGATGTCGCCGATGGAGGTTATTTCCACCGGGTTCGATCCGGTCAGGTTGACGATCACCCCGTCCCCTATGTGAACCGAGTCGAAGGTGTACTTTGCAACGTCGTAGCTTATCGTGTTGCCCTGAAGATCCACATAGGTTGAGTTGACAAGTTCGCCCGAACCACCGGTTCCGTCGTTTTGGAACCATTTCGGAGTCGGTCCATCGGTGTCGAAGGTGAGAGTACCTGTGTTTACGTCGATTTTCTTTTCTGCCACGAAGGAGGCGGTAACGTCCGACCAGTCCTCGCCGAGAGAATTTTTCCCATAGACTCGATAGTAATAAGTGTTCCCCGGGAGAAGTCCGCTTACGGTTGTTTCATTGCTGTCATCGATTTCTTCCGCGTGCTCCCAGAGCAAGGTATCCTCGCCACCATCCACGGATCCCCAATAGAGGGTGAGGGCAACCCCGTTGTATTGGACGCTGAAGTCGGGTCCGACGTTCTTGTATGGATGGCCTGGATCAAGGGTGCCGTTCAGATCCCATTTGTGAGCGAGGTATCCCTCTACCAACTGGCGATCTGAGTCTGTGAATCCGCTGTTATAGACGAGCACTTCGGATACCCTTAGACCGGAAATCTTATCCGGAGTCCCGGCTGTGTCGACACGTCCGCCAAGAACAACAGGACTGTTGGGAGCGGAGACGAGACCCGGAATGCCATCGTCGGTGTCGTTGACATTCGTTTTCTGGACGCCGTCGCCGAACAGTTTGCGGGTGGTTCCATCCCAGACGAAGGACCACAAACGCTTTGCGACGGGGTCGTAGTCCGCTGGCGTCGAGTCCGTTGCCGATGTGCCGCGCAGTATCGTTCGGACTTTAGTGTTGTTCTCCTTGCCGAATACCCAGCCTTGACCGTCGTCCCCGTTCTTGGACAGGATGGCATCGTTGTCATCAAAGGTCATTCCCTCGATTACCATAAAGAAAGTAAGTTTTTCCCACTCGTCGAAAGTGCTTTTCGAGTTTTCGACAAGGAGAATGTCGTCCGTGCCATCGAACTCGAGAGTGGGTTTTCCGTTGAATCCCGTAGCAAGATATTCGGGTTCTCGCTCGGATGCCTTTTCGTAGGTGTTGGCGAAGTGTCCATTGCCGCTGCGATCTCCCCAGTAGCCAACCCCATCGTTGTCGACGGGCATACCCTCCACTCCCGTTCCCGCTCCCTTGTCGAGGGTAGCTGTGGCATTGGCATCGAGCCATAGCATGAGATCGGGGAATCTGGCTTTCGTGAAGTCATTGCTCACGTCGCTTATGGTGCCTGCGCCCACGAAGGTGATTTCTGCATTGATCGTAGCTCCCGTGCCCGAGACGTCGCGAAGGGGTCCGTTAGCGACCACCGGAAGGGTTGAGGCGTTGGTATCGAAACTCACGCCGCCCGGAACGAAGGAGAGGGTGGGGCCATTGCCGCTTGGCGTATAGGAAGCCCTCGATGACAGTACGATTTTATCGACTTTGATACCATCTTCGCGAGGCCAGACGTTCACCGTGTGAACCCCTGTCGAAGGAATGTTGATAGTTGCTACCGCATTCCCGTCCATGGTCTGAGTGTACCAGTTCCAAGTGTTGTTGTTGCTCACACTGATGCGGTCAGCCGTGTTTTTTGCCGTCTGGTTCAGTCCGACGTGGACGGAATCCCCTGCACCGTCTGGGCCAGACGCCCGCAACCAAACGTAATGAGTGCCGGTCTTGACAAAGTTCACATTGAAGTCCAGACGCGGCATAGTGGGTTCATACCCTGTATTGCTGCTTTTGCCTACGTCGGGCAAAACTTGCATCGTCTGTGCTCCTGTAGCACCTCCATCGCTTACGAGATTCCAACTGAGCGAAGTGCCACCCACCGTGCGAGGAGATTCATTATTATTGAAGTTGTTGGCTTCCAGCGATACGATACCATTTGCTCCGCTATCCTGGATGGCCGTGCTTGTAGCGCCCGACCAGACGCCGTTGGTGGCTGCACCATTAAAGGCCCTCATGCGATAAAAGTAGGTGGTGCTTGGCAAGAGGTCGCCGATCGTTTCGCCAAAGATACCTTGTCCCTTGTCGCCGATCAAGACCGAGTTGTCCCAAGCGAATGGATCGAGACCTCCGTCGTTATCACCATAATAGATTCTCACAGAGGGAGCATCACCTCCTGTGTCGTTGAGGTCGCCGTTGAAGGAGGCGGAGGTGGCGGTGATGTCGGTGGCGGCGGTGGTCACTATGACTGGAGCAGTGGCCGCGATCGTCAAATTGAGAATGATCTGGTTTTCCTCGGATTCGGAATCGGTAGTGCCGAGGATGTCGTGCAGGGTGTCATCATCAGTTAGGTTGCCGTCGTCGTCACCGTAGTAGACTACTAGAGATACGGGGAATTCGCCTGATACGACGGGGGCTCCGGAGATGTTTCCGGTCGAGGAGTCGAACTGGAGGCCTCCGGGCAGGTTGAAGGCGGCGTAGGCGGAAGGTGAACCGATTGCCGTGACGTTATAGTCGAAAGCTTGAGCCGCTATTCCCGTAATGTTGAGCGGGCTAGTGACGATCCGAGGGCCGGAAACTTTCCCGTATGTCACGAAGGCGGAACTGGCCTTTTGGTTGTCGTAGACCGCCTTTATCCAGTCGGCTGAACGGGCGGTGGTTGCGATGCGGGCCTCGTCAATAAGACCGTTGAAATAATTATTCGGATTATTGCCGTTACGGCCGAGGAATAGATGCGCTGTACCGTCTATGACACTGCCTATGGTTCCTGTACCCATTGATGTTCCATCAGCGAAAATTTCTGCGGAGAGTTCGTTGTAAACGATTGCGAGGTGATGCCAGTTTCCAGACGCCCATGAGGACGTTGCCGGCCTATTAACATTCGAGCTCCCAGCTCCACGGCCATACAAGTTCTTGTCGTTGTTCGATATGAACATTTGCCAGCCATCAGGCCCGGTTCCGGAAGTGCCACGATTGGAGAGTATGCGATTGTTGGCAGTTGGGGCGGCGCCCGAGCCCCACTTGGCCCAGAGCGAGGCGGTGAACACGTTGCCTGCCCGCCCGGCGTTTTCGCCGAAGTCCACCCAGTCGGCGTTTCCGTCGAGAGCAACTGCACTTCCAACAATGCCTGCAGTGGATGCGGTGGCGTCGCCGACCGCGAGGCCGTGGTGGCTCAAGTAGGTGGAATCCGGAAAATTATTAGCGACCAGTTCAGTGAAGTGCCAAGCGCCATGGAAGTCGTTTGACCATGTGGAACCGTCGGAGGCGTAAGCGGGAGTGTAGGCGTCCTGAACATTACCCCAGGCTGCAATTACCACGGTGGCGTTGCCTTCGAGCTCACCGACGTTGACCCACACGCGGGAATGGCCCGTGACATCCCAAGTCTCTATTTCGTAGGGAAGTTGACGACCCGAGGAATCGAAGAAGCGGAGGTCTCCCCCCGTTGAGGACAGGAATGAACCGAAGGAGAAGTTTGCGGTTTCGCCGCCGGATGTGGTGAGACCCTGATGCAGGTCGACCAAGACGGGGAAATTAATCAGGGTGGAGTTGCCGTCGTAACCCGAGAAGGTGAGGTCCATCTTGAAGGGATATTGCGAAGGGTCGGAAATCCGGACGGTGATAAAGTTGGTGGCGGATCGTTCCTCGCCTGCGCTGTTCGATCCCGTCACGGTGATTGTGACTGGGGTGTCGCCGATGGTCACCGGGTTGCCCGTGATCTCTCCCGTGGCGGCGTTTAGGTAGACACCAGGTGGCAA
>CAWVZQ010000083.1:0-10014 GCA_963934405.1 uncultured Opitutales bacterium
GCTCTTATCGCAGTCCCGAAGGCGGGTTCGATGGGGAAGAACATGAGAACGTAGTCGAGGCTGGTGATCGCCTCGATGGATTGGTAGTCCTTGGCGGCGAGTTCGTCGATATGGTTGCGGACGGAGCGGAGGTGTTCCTTGAGGGCGGTATCGCGGTCAACTCCTTCGTCTAGCGAGCACCATCGCTCGTAGGCGGTGAGAGACATTTTCGAGTCCACTATGATCTGGCGATCCTCGGGCAGGCGAATGATGGCGTCGGGTCGTTGCCTGTCGAAGGTTTCCTGCATGGTGAATTCGCGACCCTTCTCCAAACCTGAGGCTTCCAGTGTCCGCTCCAGAATCAATTCTCCCCAATCGCCTTGTCTCTTGGAATCCCCCTTGAGTGCATTGGCGAGGTTTTCGGCGTCTCCGCTAAGTTGGGTCTGCGCTTTGACGATCATTTCGAGGTGTTCGCGAAGGGCCGCTCGTTCGCGGTTGTCTTGGCCGTAAAATTTATCCACCTGTTCTCGGAATTCCTTTATCTTGATGCCCAGTGGATCGAGAACCTGCTTGAGGTTTTCTTTGTTGGTCGCGGTGAACTTTTCGGTCTTGGCTTCAAGTACCTTGTTGGCGAGATTCTCGAATTGTTCTCTAAGTCTCTTTTCGCCTTGTTCCAACTCGTCCGCTTGCTTGGTCAAACGTTCTTCCAAATGTTCGTTTCGGGTACGGGTTTCGGCCAAGGATGTTTGGGATTCCAATAAATTCTCATTTAGAGAATGCTCCTGTTCACGTCGTTCCGTGAGATTTGCCTGAAGCATTTGGTTTTCGGTGCCCAGCGCTTGAGCCGAAGCTTGGGCGGAAATGATTTTTTCGCGAAGTTCTTTTTCATCTTCCGGTGAAAGTCCTCGCTTCCCTTTTGCCCAAAGAAAAACGATGAGTCCGCCAATTAGAAAGGAGGTCAAAAGGTAGAGTGCCAAGTATAGCGGATCCATGGTTCGCAAACCGGTAAATTGCCTCTACTTGCGAGGTAAGTCAAGGAGACCAAGTGAATTGTCCTATGATGAATGTTTTTTCTTTATGATTGAGGAACTTCGCACGGTCGTTATCCCAAGTTTTCAATGAATCTAATAAAGTCTTCCAAGTGGAAAATTCTCTTTCTGGGTTATTGCGGAGTAATCTTGTACGTCTCCAGTCTGTCTCCCAAGGAATTGCCTGATGGCCCCGCCCTTGTTTCGGATAAAATTCTCCACCTTTGTGAATATGGCTTATTTGGAATCCTTGCATGGGGTGCCTTTGTTGTTCGCAAGGGAGTCTTTCCTTGGGGCTTAGTTGCGCTCGGAGCGTGGTTCGGCATCATTGACGAGTGTTGGCAGGACTGGATTGGCAAATCCCGTTCAGCGGATGTCTGGGACGCGGCTGCCGATGCGGTAGGCAGCTTGTTGGGAGTTATGGCTGCCCAATTGTTTTGGAATAAGCGGTAGGGGAGTGGTTTTGTTTTTCAGTGGAACGAGGTTTTGTCATGACGAACATAATTTATTCCGTTTTCGGGAATCAAATTTTAGTGACCTTCCTCGTCTATCTCCTCTGCCTATAGTTAAGTCGTGGAAAGCATGTTCGGCCAGTCTCGCTATTCGTTCTGCTCCACAGGTGATGGTGAACCGAGCGTGACGATGGTCTTGATCTCGGACCATCCCGAGTTGATGCGGGTTGTGTCCTCGGGCGGTCCCACGGACCGCATGCGCAGATAATAGGTCTTCCCGGGATCCAGGGGGCCGTATTCCCCGGCGACGGAGTCAGCGTCTTCCTCGGAGTCTTGGATCCCGGTTTGAAACTCTAGGTCATTGGTTATCTCGACTCTGTATTTGTGCCGACCATCCCCTTCGGTCGGTTTTTCCCATGTGAGCTTGACCAAGGTGCCGGGTTCTTCCGGATCATCGATAGGTTCCAAGGTCATTGAACTGATCTTAGGAGTTGGATAGGTTAGAGATGGCAATTCGTAAAAAAGACTTACTGTTTCGCTGGGCAAGTCGGAGTAATTCCCAGTTGCAGGTACGCTTTGCAGGTCAAACCAGTAGCTAGGATTCTGATTCACGCCCGAAATTGATTCTTTTGGAACGTCCAGATGATATTCGCCGAAGGAATCGGTTCTTTCCTCATCGAGATGGACAACGAGAAGGTACTCGAAGTTTTGATTGCTTTTACTTATCGGATCCCAAGACACATTGAGCTGATCTTCGGCCCCGGTAATCTTTAAGTTTTTAGGTGTTTCGAGTTGATTCCCAGGTACATAGAATTGTTTGACCAATGGAAGTGAATCGTTGTCCTTGTCGTTGGTCGAGTCCGGGTCCGGGAGGGCTCGAATCTGTAGCCAATAATTGAGCCCTGGGGGCACTATCCATTCTTGGATCAAAGGTTCCTTTAACAATCTAGTGACCAAGGTGTTTTTTAAGAGCGCATCGTTCCGCAAGTCCACGAGGTACTCGAGTTTCCCGCTGGCGTTAGCAGGGGGATCCCATGTGGCGGAGAATTTGCCGTTTTCGATCATTAGCTCGAGGTTCGAGACTTGGTTCAAGTTGTTGCGGGCAGTTCTTGTAAAGGCTATTTGAGGCACGGAAGGAGCGAGACTGTCGTCCTCAAGTCCGAGGTAGGCCTGCAATCTCAAACAATATTCAGTATTCGTTTTAAGGTCACCGATCGTGAATACGGTGTCCGTGACATTTGCGAAGGCCTTATATCCTGTAGTGAATTTTTCGCTCTCAGCTATTTCCAACCTATAAAATATTTCGGGAAGGGCATTCACGGGCGGACTCCATATGACGGTTATGCTGGTGGAGTTGGTGTCTCCCTGAACCTCCCAAATACAAGATTCCAGTCGAACGCGGTCGTCATCTTCGGAAAAAGTCCATGGACCGGTTTCAGAGGGATTATTGCTTATCGAATAGGATGCCCCGTCCTTTTCTTCCGAAGAGTCTGGAATGATTTGCTTTTCATTTTCGAAGGAACAAGAACTGATCGCAAGCGCGAGAAAGGGAGCCCAAAGGCAGGTAGGTGTTTTCATGATTCCATTTTGAAGCCTGCTTCTGGTATTTGTCTAGTCCTTTTCTTGAGATTGAAAACATCCTTTCCCCTTGCTTTCGTTGATTTTCGTTTTGAAAATTGGGTGATGAAACCAGCCTCCGTCCAATCCTCGACACAATTAATCCAGCCTAACCTTAATCGCCGCGGCATGCTCAAAGGTGCGGTCGGCGTTTTGGCAGGGAGTCTTGCTTCCTCAGGTACTGTTTATAGTGCTCCTCGAGACGTCAAGAAACGTAAACCCAAAGCGATCGGGGTAAAGAAGGGTCGCATCAATCAGTCCGTTGTGTCGTGGTGCTTCGCCAAGCACTGGAGCACTGAGGAAATGTGTTCGGCGGCCAACAAACTTGGTTGCAAAAGCATTGAGTTGATCGAACCCGAGCATTGGCCGGTTCTCAAAAAGCATGGTCTGACCTGCGCCATATCGCCTATTCCGGTGGAAGGCCCTCCCTTCATCAAGGGGTTCAACAATCCCAAACACCACGACATGGTTATCGAAGCGACCCGCAAGGCCATTGATGCCTCCGCCGACTTCGGTTGTCCCAACGTTATTTCCTTCACCGGTTACGCCGAGGGTGTTTCTTCAGCGGATGGCGCCAAGAATTGTGTCGAGGGTTACAAAAAAATTATTGGCCATGCTGAAAAAAAGGGAGTCACCCTATGCCTCGAGATGTTAAACTCTCGCGACGATTCCGATCCCAACAAGGGTCACCCCGGCTATCAGGGGGACCACGTCGACTATTGCTTGGATATCATCAAGCAGGTGGGTTCTCCCAGACTGAAGCTTCTTTTTGATATTTATCATGTGCAGATTATGGACGGAGACATTATCCGGCGCATTCATGAGTGTGGCGAACATATCGGTCATGTACACACGGCGGGTAACCCCGGTCGCGGTGAATTGGACGATAAACAGGAAATCAACTACCCGCCAATTATGAAGGCCCTGCTTGAGATTAATTACAAGGGATTCGTAGGTCAGGAGTTCATTCCTACTCGAGACCCGTTTAAAGGTCTTTCCCAAGCTGTATCTCTCTGCGACGTGTAGTGGTTTTCTCCCTTTGGGATTGCTTCAAGGCACGGTTTTAACTACGCCTTTTTGCCGAAGAGTTTCGGGAAAATGGGAGGGATGAAATTCATTGATTTGTTCTGTGGCGTAGGCGGTTTCCGCTGGGCCTTGGAAGCACTCGGTCACAATTGTGTCTTTTCTTCAGACATCGATCCTCATGCCCAAGAAACCTATGCCATTAATTTTGGAGAAAAGCCATTCGGCGACATTACTAGCATCGATCCTTTAGACATCCCGGGGCACGACGTCGTGTGCGGGGGGTTCCCTTGCCAACCCTTCAGTATTTCAGGGAAGCAACTAGGATTCGAGGATGCTCGAGGTACTCTTCTCTACCATATCCTCCAAATAGCCGAACGACATCAACCCAAGGTTCTTTTTCTAGAGAACGTGAAGAATTATCGTGGTCACAACGATGGACGCACGCTTGCCACGACCTTGAAGTTGCTCGATCGAGTAGGTTACCACTGCCATCACTCACTCCTCAATGCATCGAGCTATGGCGTGCCTCAAAAGCGAGAGCGGTTGTACTTTGTCTGTTTTCGAAAAGATCTTGGGCTTTCCGAGTTTTCTTTTCCCGAACCCACGAAAGAGGACGTCGCCGTCGAGGATGTCCTTCTCCCTTCGAGTGATCCCCGCCTGGAGAAACTTTTCGTTCGTCGAGCCGATACGTTTATTTCTACAGACCTTCCGGTAGAACGCGACTTGCGCCCCCTGCGGGTCGGCACTATCGGAAAGGGAGGTCAAGGTGAGCGAATCTATAGCGTCAAGGGTCATGCCATCACCTTGTCTGCCTTCGGCGGTGGCGTCGGAGCCAAAACCGGAATGTATCTCGTTGACGGTCATCCTCGCCGACTTCATCCCGAGGAATGTAGACGCGTCATGAGCTTTCCCGAAGGCTTTAAGCTCCATCCCAATCGAAATGTGAGCTACAAGCAGTTCGGCAATTCGGTCGCGGTCAAAGTGGTGCGATTGATCTTCGAACAAGTTGAAAGTCTTTTACGCGGGAAGAATCGTTTGGCCGCTTGATAGGTCTCGGAATTTAATGCGTTCAATGGTTTCCTTGACTCCAATGCAAGCAGTTCGGTTTGATCACCTTTATCTTTTCGCTTCCTTTTCCGCCTTAAAACCTGTTCCATGATCTGATAAAATGACCAGTATGTCAGATTTCGATGCCCCGAAAAAGCCCGCATGGGTCGGTGCTCTTGTACCCGTGCTTCTTGTATTGGCGTCAGCGGGACTTTATTGGTTCCTCTCTGCAAGAGGAGAGGGTGGTGGAGGTGATCCTCCTGTCGATGGCTCTGCCCAATCCTTGGGAACCAAGCTTGTAAACGGAAAGACCTATTATCTTTTTGCTTCCTTGATGGAACTTTATCCCAAGAATCTCGAAAATGAGAACTGGGATCTGGGGGATGGTGGACCCGACATCCGTTATCGTGTTCTTTGGCAAGGCAACGAGGTATTCAAGAGCAAGGTGAAGGATGATTCGTTGATTGCAGACTGGTCCGGCCTTGGAGTGGAACTTGAATGGTCCGA
Source organism: uncultured Opitutales bacterium (assembly GCA_963934405.1). Classification (GTDB taxonomy): domain Bacteria; phylum Verrucomicrobiota; class Verrucomicrobiia; order Opitutales; family Seribacteraceae. The sequence continues at coordinate 5,657 of CAWVZQ010000083.1, forward strand.
TTTGCTGGGTAAGAAATTCTCTCCGGATGAGGTCATCAAGGGAGCTCGTGTACGCTTCACTGACGATCAGTATGTTGCGATCGAGGTGGTGGACAGCGACGTTGCCGATAATGACGAAGCGGGTCGCGTCGAAATTTTGTTCAAAGATTTGCGCCTAGGTACCAATGAGTTCAAATACGAGAAGACTTCCGACTCCGCTATTCGCCGAGTTGTCTTGAGAGTTTTACCGGTGGACTCGAGCCTTCAGGATCTTGTGAACCTTATGAAATAGCCTGCGGGCGGAATTTTTGGAAACGTGAATCAGTCACGCTGGGGCGTCTTGGCTTGTTCCATTCTTCTCGGGTTCGGGCTAATGGCTCCGACCCTTACAATCGTTCCGAGCGCCGGAGAACTGACTTGGTTGGTTGAATTCCTTTCTCCTGAGGATTTGGAGCCTACAACCTATTCAATTCTTGGCGTGATCGAAAAACTTTTCTCTACGGGCGATGGGTTTCTCGGTGTCGTCCTCGTCGTCTTCTCGGTGCTCTTCCCGGTCGGTAAACTCGCTCTTTATTGGATTGCCGCCGGTTGCGGATCCGACCTCGGTCGGGCTGCCGGTTTGCTTAAGTGGACTCATCGCGCGGGCAAGTTCTCCATGGCCGAGGTCTTTGCCTTGGCTCTAATGGTGGTGGTGGTGAAGACACTTCCCGGAGGCTCTACTGCCGAGGTGCAGTGGGGAGCTTATGTATTTGTTGCTTCGGTGCTTGGAGCGATCCTTGTTTCGTTTGGTCTGGATAGGTCCCAAGAGGCAAAATGGAAGCTAAATGGGTCTCACGGCTAATGTGATTACAATCTTTCCTAATTCTTATAATAGGCGCATGTCTTGTTTCATGGTAATTTGTTTGTGTGCAAAGTGATGACCTTTATGAATTTCCCTTGACGCAATGCCTTTTTTCATGGGAACAAACTAATGAACCTCTTCTTTTTTTCTTTCTCCTAAGCAACTATGATCAGCGATTGGTGGCAGAGTCTCGAGGGCCAATCCGCCCATCCACACGCCCTGAAGATTTTCTACGTGGTGGCGATCGTGTCGGGAGTAGTTCTTGCCTTCCAGATGGTGTTGACCCTCATCGGGGCGGATACGGATTTCGACGCCGATGGTATGGACGCAGGGGAGGGTGGAGACACGGGATTGTTCTCTATTCGTACCATTGGCGCCTTCTTCACAGGATTCGGCTGGGCGGGTGTGTCCATGCTGTACAATGGCTACGGTCTGGGAGCAGCCACTTTCGTCGCGACGGTGGTCGGTTTGATTTTTCTCGGTACGGTGTTATATCTCATGCGCTACATGTTCAGTTTGCGGGAGGAGGGAACGCTGGATTACTCCAATGCAATTGGCGAAGTGGGAAACGTTTATTTACCGATACCTCCCAAGCGAAAAGGGATGGGGCAAGTGGAGGTTCTTGTGCAGGGGCGTATGCGTACTGTGCGGGCCCTCACCGATCACGACAAAAAACTTGGGAACCGAACCGCCGTGCGCGTCAAGGCTCTCATCGACCAGCAGACCCTTTTGGTCGAAAGCTTGGAAAGCGAGTCCGAAGACATATCCGCGGGCTAAACCCCACTCACATTTTAACGAACTCTAACACGAAAGGCACAACCTCATGGAATTAGCCGTTATTATCTCATTCATCCTCGTTATCCTCGGAACGCTGGTCTTTTTCTTCAGTCGCTACAAACGCTGTCCTTCCGATAAGATTCTAGTTGTCTATGGTAAAACGGGAGGAGGGCGTTCCTCCAAGTGTATCCATGGCGGGGCAACTTTTATCATGCCTCTCATCCAGGCATCGGAATGGCTTGATCTAACGCCCATTCCCATCGACATCAAGTTAGAGGGGGCACTCTCCAAGCAAAACATCCGGGTCAATACGCCATCTACCTTCACTGTTGGTATTTCAACCGAGAAAGGCGTTATGGAAAACGCCGCAGAGCGTTTGCTGGGGCAGAATCTTGCTCAAATTCAGGAGTTGGCGAGAGACATCATCTTCGGGCAAATGCGTGTGGTTATCGCCACAATGGATATTGAGTCCATCAACGCCGACAGAGATTTGCTTATCGATAAGATCACTAACGGCGTTGAGGTAGAACTGACAAAGGTAGGGCTTCGTCTCATAAACGTTAATGTTCAGGACATTACCGATGAGTCGGGCTACATCCAAGCTCTCGGTCGTGAGGCAGCTGCCCGAGCAGTTAACGAAGCCAAGGTAAGTGTTGCCGAGCGGGAGCGTGATGGTGAAATCGGAAGGGCGAACGCAGAGCGCGAGCAACGGGTACAGGTTTCAGGAGCCCAAGCCACTGCCGTGGAAGGTGAAAACCTTGCAAAGATCAAGGTTGCTCAGTCCGACGCTCAACGAAGAGAGCAGGAAGCCGAGGCCGAACGACTCGCCACCGCCGCCGAAAAGGTGAAGACGGCAAAGGCTCTAGAGGAAGCATATGCTTCCGAGCAAGCCGCCGAAAAGGCTCGAGCAGAACGTGAGCGAGCTTCCCAACACGCCGACATAATAGTACCCGCCGAGATCGAGAAGGCCAAGATCGAGACCCTCGCCGAGGCTGATGCCGAGAAGACGCGACGGCTCCGAAAGGGTGAGGCTGACGGTAATTTCTCCATAATGGAGGCCGAGGCTAGAGGTACGCTCGCCGCCCTCCAGAGCAAGGCCCAAGGTTTTTCCGATATCGTCGGGGCTGCAGGTGGAGCCGATGAGGCAACCCTACTGCTAATTACCGAACAACTCCCTCAGCTTGTGGAAGAGCAGGTCAAAGCCATCGCCAATCTCAAGATCGATTCCGTTACCGTCTGGGACTCAGGCAAAGGCGAAGGCGGCAAGAACGACACTGCCAATTTTGTCTCTGGTCTTGTTGGGGCTTTACCACCTCTTCATCAGCTTACCAAAAACGTAGGCATAGAATTGCCCGAATTTCTCGGTAAACTTACGGAGAACCCCTCGGAGGCGGCAAAACTTCTCGATTCGGCTAAGGAAAAAGCCTCGGAGAGCCAACCAAAGAAAGCTAGAGACTTTGCCGAGTTGCGTGGACCCGGTACTTCTCATGAAAAATCGACCGGTAAGTCGTCTTCGAAGGCAAAGTCCAAACAAAGCGATGGCGCGGCTATTGTCCGCTCTTGGCTTTCTGAAAACCTAGAGGCTATTTCCGCTTTCGATGAAAATCGTGATAATCGTATAGACGAAGCCGAACTTGAAACGGCGGTCGATTTGGCCATGAAATGGGGTGAGTCGGCAAAGAATGATGATACTGGTTGGTATTACTTGGATGGTTCCGAGACCATCGGACCTGTCCATTGGAATGAGGTTCAAGTCAACCTACGGGCAAGGCCGGATTCATTCGTCACACGCAAAGGCGCCGAGCACTGGCTTCCAGGTCAAGTAGTCGTTCTAGCAATAAAATCTTAGATCTTTCTAGGATTAATCTTCAGCTAGCGAAGCTTTTTGCAATCTTGGCTTGGATTCCATCCGTCATGCCCTCTCTTCTCTCATTAGCTATTTTTGTGTGAGGGCGCGACCGACTGACGAAGCGACGATTGGTAGTTCGCGAACTTAAGAAGCAACCAACGAATTATGAACGATATAAAAATTACGGGAGAAGTCGTCCACGTGGACGAAGTCAAGGAATACGGAGCAAACGCATTCAGGAAGCACGTGGTGGTGGTGAAGACGGGAGACGACAAGTGGGCCAATCCCATACCCGTCGAATTCACCAAGGAGGCGATCGAGAAGAGCACGCAGCTCAAGCGGGGGCAGAACGTGGTCATCGAAGCCCGACTCAATGGACGGGAATGGAAGGGACAGGACGGAGTGACCAAATGGTTCGTGTCCGTCAACGGTTACGAGATTTCCTCTTCCGTGGCGGACGGTCCTTCTGAGCCGAACCGGGAACCGATCGACGAGCTGAACGAAGACCGGCCTTTTTGAGGGTTTGAGTGTTCAAGCTGCTCCAATTCGGGGCAGCCTGCTATTCTTAGTGGCAAGACCGTATGGCGTTGTGAATCGCCGGTGAGTCTTAGTTATAGAGATGCTTCTTCACGTTCATGCTGATGGTGGGTATTTTCGTCCACGCCGTTATCCTGAAGTGTTCGTCCTGAATGAGCATTCGCGGAATGGGTCGATCTTTTTTCGCCCGTAACCGGTTGTTTCTTTTTCCAAAAGTTCGAATGATTGAACGACCGGCAATGAGCTCCGGTCTATGGAGTTACCCCCATCTTTTCGGATGGATCGGATTATGAACAAGGTGTTGCGGAAAAGGATTGGAAAAGGACGAGCTCGGCGAGGGAATCGCTCGTTCCTCCTGCTCGCTTGCGGGCTATG
>CAWVZQ010000084.1:0-9902 GCA_963934405.1 uncultured Opitutales bacterium
ATTCGAAGGTTCCCAACACCACCACAAACATGACCCCCGTAAGGGCCGCCAAGGGTATTTTCTCGATCAAGTCACTGGCAAAGATGATGAAGGCGAGCAGGAAGAGCCCAGCAGAGATTCCGGATAAGCGACCCCTACCACCCGACCTTATGTTAATGATACTTTGACCGATCATGGCGCATCCGCCCATTCCACCGAAGAAGCCGGTAACCACATTGGCTACTCCCTGCCCCACGCACTCTCGAGTACTATTTCCTCTGGTCTCGGTGAGTTCATCAATCAAGGTGAGCGTCATCAAGGACTCGATCAAGCCAACTGCAGCGAGGATAACGGCAACCGGGGCAATGAATAGAAAGGTTTCCCATCCGATCGGAATGTCGAAGGATACGAGGTTGGGTAAAGAACCACCGATTGAAGCCATGTCCATGACTACCAAAGTATCCAGTTCTAGTCCGATGACTAGACCGCTCACGGATACTATTGCCACGAGTGAGGAGGGGATTTGAGTAGTTATTTTTGGAAGAAAATAAATAATTGCCATGGTGAGAGCAATGAGGCCAAGCATGAGAGATAAATCATTGCCGGTCAGCCACTGGGAATTGGGAATTGTGGGACTTTCCGTGAACATGGGAAACTGGGCTTCGAAGATGACGATGGCCAGTCCGTTGACAAAACCGAACATCACGGGTTGCGGAATCAGTCTGACAAATCTTCCGAGTTTAAGGCATCCGCATCCAATCTGAATCACGCCCATCATTATTACTGCGGCAAAGAGGTACTGTACGCCCATATTCGGACCTAGTCCCAAGGCCTCTCCTCTTTGGTCTCCCAAAATGACAAAAGAAACCATGATTACGGCAAGGGCTCCGGTTGCTCCTGAGACCATTCCCGGTCTTCCTCCTAGTACGGCTGTGATTAAACAAACCATGAAAGCCGCGTAGAGACCGATGATGGGAGTGACGCCGGCAATAATGGCGAAAGCCACTGCTTCCGGTACTAGTGCCAAGGCAACGGTGAGACCGGACAGCATGTCGTCCTTCGATTGAAGCCTGTCCCCAAACTTACGATAGATTAATTTAAACACGATGAGAAATGTTGAAGAAAAAAGAGGGGAGGTTTGGCGTACGAATTTTGGAATACCTAATGAGGCTCTTCACCCAAAACAGCTACCACTCACACCATCGCCAAAACCACCCCAAAGATTCAGCTATATATAACTTCACTGTAAGGAACAAGAAGATCTTTGTTTTGCCCTGTATTCTTCGACGTTTTCAATTCGACAATGGAAATTTTGAAGTTAAGCGTGATCTATTTATGATTCAATTTATCGTTACTCATCCTGGCGGCGCTCACAAAGACGAATTTCTTGCCTGCGCCGTTCTACTTTCCCAAAACGTATTGCCTATTTTTCGTCGCGAACCTTCCGAAGCTGATTTGGCCGACGAAACCATTGCAGTCCTCGACGTAGGAGGCGAACACGACCCGGGACGCAGCAACTTCGACCACCACCAGTTCCCCCGTGACATGGACCCGACCTGCGCATTGTCCCTCGTGTTGCAGCACCTTGGCCTTTACGAGGATGCTCGTGAATTCTGCTCTTGGTTGGAAGTCGCGGAGCGATTTGATTGCCAAGGACCAAACGATACGGCGGAGTGGCTCGGGATTGATCGCGAGATCATGGGTAAACTGAATTCACCCCTCGACATCACTTTATTACAGAGTTTCGGCAAACAGACCGAGCACCATCCGGGTGAACCCATTTGGGAAGTGATGAGAATGATCGGAACCGAATTGGTCGGATACCTGACTTCTTTACGTTCGCGTTTGGATTTCGTGGCCCAACATTGCGAGGTCTGGACGATGAACGAAGGAAATGGCGACTGGAAGGTTCTTTTCATGCCTTACACGGAATCCCCCCCCGAAGACGCCTCTGGCGCCTTGGGTTGGCATGTCAAGGCACTTGGGTTAGAGGAGCAGATTCTCGCCTTGGTCTACCCCGACAGCCGAGGGGAAGGCTTCGGGATGCGTCGTTTCAATGATGATCAACGCCTTGACTTCAGCCGGCTGGAGGAAGAAGCGGACATACGATTCGCCCACGCACGCGGATTCATTGCCAAGACCTCGAGCACGGAAGTCGATAGGTTGAAGGCCTTGGTGGGCAAGGCTTATAAGGAATAGGCCTTTTATATAAATAGTTTTGGGGTTCGCCCAACGAACCGGTCAACCATCCTCATCGATCTTCAGAAGATTTTCGGTTTCTATATCCCACTCGTAATTTTTTTCGCTCAATTTTTTTGCAAGACGGGCGGCTTTAATGTTCAACTCCTTGGCCTTGTCGGGGTCGGAATAGGAATCTGGGTTTTCCAAGAGTTTTGTTATCTCTGATTGCTCTTCCTCCAAGGCCAGAATTTCCGATTCAAGTTTGGCTACACCTTTTTCAAATTTCTTTCGTTTTGCTGACTCGATTTTTCTTTTTTCAGCTCCGACTCGCCTTCTTTCCTTGGCGTTAATAACCTTGGTCTTTTCCCCTGATTTTTTTGTGGCTTCAGGACTTGCATTCTTCAGTCCTGCGACTAATCCCCCCTGCTCTGACATTGCCCCTGATTTTCTCAGATAGTAATCGTAATCCCCGGCGTAGGGAGTGATTTTTCCCGTCTCGATTTGTATGGTGTGCTGGGCGATTGCTCGAATGAAGTGTACGTCATGGCTCACGAATACGATGGTGCCTGTATAGCTTTGAAGAGCTTTGATGAAGGCATCAATGCTCGGCATGTCGAGGTGTGTGGTCGGTTCGTCCAGGAGCAGCAGATTTGGAGGGGCGAGCAGCAACTTGATCAAGGCCAAGCGACTTTTTTCGCCTCCACTTAAGACTTTCACTTTTTTGAAGACGTCGTCTCCCCGAAATAGAAACGCCCCCATAAGGGTGCGGACGTTTACTTCGGTCATGTCGTTCTCTACCCGTTCCATGGCTTCTTCCAAGGCGGTTCTTTCGAGATTCAGAACTTCGACCCGTTGCTGGGAAAAATAACCTACCTCGACGTTGTGGCCGAGTTCGCAGGATCCGCTTTGAATCGGGACGATTCCTCCGAGTATTTTAAGGAGGGTGGATTTTCCCGCACCGTTGGGTCCTACCAGGACGATGCGTTGGTGTTTTTCAATTTCCAAATTGAGATCCTTGTAGACAACGAGGTCACCATAAGCTTGGCGAACGCTTTTGCTGGTAGCCACTCTTTGTCCGCTGCGCTGAGGTTGAGGGAATTGAAAGGCTATGGTGGCATCCGCGCTTTCGGGAGCCTCGATGCGCTCCATTTTTTCCAGTTGCTTGATTCGAGCTTGGGCTTGTGTGGCCTTGGATGCCTGTGCTCGAAATCGAGAAATGAATGATTCTAGATGAGCGATCTCGCGCTGTTGGTTTTGGTAGGCAGCCAAATGCTGGGCTTCACGTTCGGCTTTTTGTACGAGGTAGTTCTCATAATTTCCGTTGTAGCGGTGAAGTTTCCTGTGGCTAATTTCTACTATGCCGTCGCAAATGCCATTGAGGAATTCTCTGTCGTGCGAAATGGTGAGAATGACTCCCGAATATCGATTGAGTTGCCCTTGAAACCAGCCGAGGGTTTCGAGGTCCAGATGGTTGGTGGGCTCATCGAGCATGAGCAGATCCGGTTCCATTACCAAAAGCCGGGCAATGTGAGCTCGCATGATCCAACCACCGCTCAAGGTATGTGCGGGTTTGTCGAAGTCCTCCGGACGAAACGCTAACCCCGCTAGGATTCGCTTGGCTTTGGCTTCGAGGTGGTGCCCATCCAGTTCTACGAATTTTTCCAATGCCTCAAATCTTTCGGGAGCATCGTGATCCTCGAATTTGCGAAGGGTAAGGAAAATACTTTCCAGTTCAGGAGAGATGGAGGTAGCCAGTTCTATTACGGTTTCTTCGCCGGTGGGAGCACTTTCCTGAGGCAAGAAACCAATCCGGGTGCCCCGTTCCAGTTCGATTTTTCCACCGTCCGGTTCAGCGTCACCAAGGATGATGGAGAAGAGCGTGGTTTTGCCGGTTCCGTTGGGACCCACGAGACCGACTCGATCCCCGCTTAGTAATCGAAGCGAAACCTCGGTGAAAAGGGTCTGAGGGCCAAAACCTTTGCTGACTTGAGATATTGTTAGCATTTAAGTCGGGCAGAGGTTCGCCAAACTTAGCCTATAGGCAAAGCAAAAAGTATATTTATCCTTTGGGGACAATGGTTTCTTTCTCTTTGTGCGAAAGTTCTTTGCTCACTTTGATGTTTTACTTGAAAAACAATAAATTACCTGTCTAAAAAAGTTCATTCTTCGATATTTAACTATGGGGTCGGTTATTCCGAACGATCCCTTTGCCAACCCAAAACGAAATCAAAATGAAAACCATTATCCATACCCTCTCCCTGTTCTTGTTGGCCTTTGCCGTCATCACCCCGACCTTTGCCGCGGACAAAGCAAAGAAGAAAAAGCCTGCGCCAGTAGCCATCAAAGCGCCTAAGGGCGTTGAGTTGACAGCCGATCAGCAGGCCAAGCTGTCTGCCTTGAACAAGGAATTAGGTTCCAAGTTAGCCGCCTGCCGCAAGGAAGCCGCCGGGATCATCACGGCAGACCAAAAGAAAGCCCGGGGAGCCGCCCTCAAAGAAGCCAAGGCCGCTGGCAAGAAAGGTAAGGAACTTCGGGAAGCCGCGGAAGCCGCGTTCAAAGTGAGCGAGGACCAGAAAACCAAGCTGGCCGAGTGCAAGAAGGCCATGGGCGCTCTCCAAAAGGAAATTCGGGCCGGGTTGGCTGGCATCCTTACCGCCGAGCAGAAAGCACAGCTCAAGGCTGGCAAAAAAGGCGGCAAAAAGGGCGATAAAAAGAAGACGAAATAACTCGAGAGCTGTTTGTGGACGAGCAGGATCATTCGCTTGCCTCGCTGAAGAGCGTTCGCAAAATCCTGAAACATCTTAATTCCTAATGAAGGGGACGATTCTTGCCTTCTTTTTTGTTCTGTGCCTCTCGGCTCAGTCCAAAGTTAAAAACGTCCTTCTGATCGTTTCCGACGATCTCAAGGCGGATGCCGTGGGGTGCTATGGCAACAAGCTAGCCCAAACACCTCACCTCGACCAATTGGCGAAGGAGGGTACGCTCTTCCGCAACGCCTATTGCCAGGGCACCGTGTGCAGACCGTCTCGGGCAAGCTTCATGCGAGGTCGCCGTCAAGGGGACAAGGGGATTACTTGGGGCGAGCATTTCCTCAAGAATGGTTTTTCCAGCACGCGGGTAGGTAAGATCTTTCACATGCGCGTTCCCGGAGACATCATCGCAGGTACCGATGGGGCGGACGTGGCCGCATGCTGGTCGGCCAAGTACAACATGCCGGGCAAAGAAGCCCACACGCCTGGAAACTATGCCTGCTTGAACCTCAATAAGTTCACCACCAAACTTGAGGGCAGGCAGTCCACCAAAATGCCTTATCGCATGTTCGTTACCGTCGATTACGTTGGAGATGGTTCCGACCAACCGGACTGGAAGGCCGCCACCAAGTCGATCGAGTTGCTGAAGGACTTGAAGAAGGACGACAAACCCTTCTTCCTCGCGACCGGCTTGGTGAGGCCGCACTACCCCAACGTTGCTCCGGAGCAGTACTTCGCCCGTTACCCTTACAAGGAGATGCCCTTGCCCTACGTTCCGTCCGACGATTGGGACGATATGCCCAAGTCGGCAGTTTCCCGCTCCAACTCAAAGCAGTATGGGATCGATAAGTATCCCGATAACCAGCGGAAAATGTGGGCCGGTTATCTGGCCACTGTGACCTTCATGGACGAGCAAGTGGGTCGTATCCTGAAGGCATTGAAGGAACTTGGGCTCGATCAGGAAACCGCAGTCTTTTTTACCAGCGATCATGGCTACTTGCTCGGCGAACACCACTTTTGGCAAAAGGGGAACCTACGCGAAGAAGTGACTCGGGTTCCCCTCATCATGAGAGTGCCCAGGAGTAAGCCCGGCACCAGTTCTTCCATAGTCGAGTTGGTCGATTTGTTCCCCACCGCCTGCGAGGCAACCGGCTTGCCCATACCCCAAGGCGTTGAAGGCAAGAGTCTCTTATCCGTCTTGGAAAACCCGAAGGCAACGGTCAAGGAAGCCGCTTTTTCCTTTGTCGGCAAAGGCACTTCGATGCGGACCTCGAATTGGGCTTACATGAAATATGGTGACGGCTCCGAGGAGCTATACGATATGAAGAAGGATCCCAAGCAGTTCGTGAACTTGGCCCAATCCACGCAATACGCCGAAGTACTTCAATCCCTCCGCAAGCAATTCCGGATCGCCCGGAAGTGATGCAGGAGCATTGGTTATTTTAGCGGGGTGATCTTTATGTTGCGGTAGGCGACGGGACCGTGGTCTCCTTGGAACATGATGGGTCCCTTGGCCATCTCCTTGCCCGTTAGTCCGCCTGGAGTGGGCTTGGGTAGCTCCACCTTTTCTTGAATCACCTTGCCGTTGAGAACTACTTTTTCGACATGGGCGTTCTTGACCTTTTTGCCGTCCTTGTACTTTGGAGCATGAAAAAGGATTTCGTATTTTTGCCACTCGCCTGGCTTTTTGCTGGCATTCATGGCGGGTGGTTTGGCCCCGTAGATTGCTCCCATGTCACCCATGCCGAGCTTAGTCCGCCCATGGCTGTCCAGCACCTGGATCTCGTATTCGCCGTGAAGGTAAATGCCTGAGTTGGATCCCTTTGGTACCATGATCTCCAGTTCGATGCGGGCGTCCCCGTAGGTAAAGGTGGAGTAGATGTCCAAGCTTTTTCCATCAGCTTTGGAGGGAGCATTGACCATTTCGCCCGATCCTTTCTTCACGATCAGCTCGTTGGCTCGCTCGGGATGGACTGCGGCCACCCCCACGGACCACAGGTCTTTGTTTTTACCGCGAGGCTTGGTCTTCCAGTCATCAAAATCCTTACCGTTGAAAGGCGATGCGGCCTGGACGTAGGAGATCAAGGTCAGTAAACCGATGAACGTACAGAGTAAGAGTTGGATTTTTTTCATATTGTCCGTGGAGTTGATGTAATAGAGTAAAACCCTGGAATATGATGATCCGCTTGTCGATCTCTCACTTGCTTTTGTTAGTAAATCTCTTGGGCCGCTTAAATGATTTATTCGTGTTTATCCCACTTGCCAAGAGAGTAGAGGCAACTAGGATTTATGATAATGAAAGCACTCCATATTCTCTTCTTCATTTTGACTTCTTGTACAGTCTCCGTTGCAACAGCTGCCGAGGTTGCTAAGTGGGTCGACCTGTTCAACGGCAAGGACCTCGCCGGGTGGGTCGACGTCAATACCTCACCCGACACCTGGTATGTCAAGGACGGCATGCTGATCTGCAAGGGGAAGCCGATCGGGGTGATGCGAAGCGAGAAGCAGTACGAGAATTTTCTTCTCCATGTAGAGTGGCGACACATGGAACCGGGTGGCAATTCAGGCATTTTCGCTTGGAGCGACGCCTTACCTTTTGGCAACCGGTTGCCCAAGGGTTTGGAGATTCAGATGCTGGAACTGGACTGGGTCAAGCTGCGTACTCGCAAGGGGAAAGCGCCTCCGCCGATCGCCTACGTCCATGGCGAACTCTTCGGGGCTGGTGGGCTTAAGGCGACTCCTGACAACCCGCGTGGCAGTCGCAGCAAGTCCCTCGAGAACCGATGCAAGGGCAGGGGAGAGTGGAACGTGTACGACGTCGTCTGCGTGGACGGGGTGGTCAAACTCTCGGTCAACGGCAAGTTCGTCAACGGCATCCGGAACGTGCAGTACAAGAAAGGCTACCTGTGTCTCGAGTCGGAAGGGGCCGAGATCCATTTCCGCAACCTAAAAATCATGGAACTGCCCCCCGGCATCACCTCCACCGAGCAAACCGCTCCCTTGGTGAAGTGACCTCTAGGTGATATTCTTTGGGTTGGTTCCGATATCCTTTTTACCTTTTTCAGCCTGTCCGAGTTGACCTAGGTTGCATCTAATCTACATTCGTAGAAATGAAGAAATTACTCTCCCTCCTTCTTTTTACAGCCTTGCTTTTCGGGTGTGATTCCGAGCGTGGCTTGGATCAAAATTCTGTCACCGAACACATTGGCAAGACGGATGCGGCGAATGACAAGGAGAAGCAACCGCAAGAAGTTCTGGGTGGGGGAACTGAGGGGGGTGGCAAGGATTCCACGGACAAGGATGATGCCAATGTCACTTCGGACAATGGTTCGTCAAAGGTCGTCGAATTCCCCGTTCCCGCGGAACCAAAAAAGCCGATCGAGATTCCACCGAAGACCACCGATGAGCCTGCGACGAAGGACGAGCCTGTCAAGGAGCCGAAAGCCTTGTCTCCCGAGAAGAACGACAAGGCAGGCCCCGTCGCATCCTCACCACTTCCAACCTTTCCGAAAACCGTCTTGGTGGGGAATCCCGGGAACCCAGCCGACACCACGGGTTTCGGCTCCGTTCCTTATGTTTACAGAATTGGTAAATTCGAGGTCACCAACGCCGAGTATTGCGCTTTCCTCAATGCGGCGGCGAAGAAAGATCCTTACAGACTTTACGATCACCGTATGGCTGGCGATCAAGGTGGCATCATGCGTTCGGGCAGATCCGACAAGTACAGCTACGAGACCAAGGACGACGAAGGCGGCAAGCCTGTCGGTTACGTGACTTGGGAGTCTTGCGCTCGCTATGTAAACTGGTTGTCGAACGGTGGAGGAGATGGCGATCTTCAGAATGGCGCTTACCAACTGAAAGGTGGAATCCAGCCAAAAGTTACGTTGCCTGATCATGCTGCTTTGGCCGCGGGCAAAGCAACCCATTGGGTCATTTCTAGCGAAAACGAATGGTATAAGGCGGCCTATTACGATCCGGACAAACAGGGCGGGGCAGGCTACTGGCCTTTTGCCGTAAGCGGTGGTTCCGCTCCGCCTTGCAACATTAACTCCAATATTATTACTGCAGTGGGTTCATTCAAGGTGGCCAGCCCCTACGGTACTTTTGACCAAAATGGCAATTTGTGGGAATACAATGAGGCCCGCAACGGGAACAAGGTAGGACTTCGAGGCGGTTCCTTTTTCATCAATGACCACGAGGGGTATCTTCGCTCTCAGACGCGCTATGAAGTGTTAAGCGCCAAATGGCCCAATTACGGTTTTCGGGTGGTTGCTCTTGGCGGGAATCCCAATGGAAATCCATCTCCTCCTCTCCAACTCAAGGCGGTCCCCGAGTCGCCTCCCAATACGGACGATTCCCCGAAACCATCACCGGAAGCAAAGGTTCCGCCAGTTCCTATTCTCACTCCCCCCGTTCGTAGGGACAAGGTCAAGACCTATTACGTCAGTCAGTCCGATGGAAACGACGACTGGAACGGCGAAGCCTCCTTGGTGAAAGGAAATACGGGGCCATGGAAGACCTTGGCCCGTGCCTCGATCGAATACCTGCCTGGAGACGTTCTGTTCTTGAAACGAGGAGACGTTTGGCACGAGGAACTTCGGCCCAAGGGAAATGGCACGCCTGAACAGCCCATTACTATCTCAGCTTATGGAGCGGGCTCGAAGCCAGTGATCGACCGGGAGGATTACAACCAGGACCGCACGGGCATTCGCCTTTCCGACCAAGGCGGGTTCAAAATCGTGGGAATCGAGTTCAACCGGTGCATGACGGGGATTTACGCGGACTATTCGGACAATGGCAAAGCCAGAGAGTACCTCTGGATCGAAGACTGCTACTTTCATGATTCCCTGAAGTACCAACATTACGAAGATTATCCCAAGCGTAAGATCGGTCTTGGCGTGTGCCTTTTTTCTCATGAGCGGGACAAGCGGATCGTTATGTCGGACATCACGGTCAAGAACTGCGTCTTTCGGAGGTTGGCCTCCGGGTTCT
>CAWVZQ010000085.1:0-9891 GCA_963934405.1 uncultured Opitutales bacterium
TCCTCCATGCCCTGGAGCACACTGCCAGGATCAGCAGTCAACCCACCTACGGCAGTGGAAAGATCGCCGACGAAGCCGAGCAAGTCCCCGGCCGACAGGTCTATCCCCGGCAGAGTTTGATTGTAGAATGTATTCTCCTCTAGAGCGCCTTCAAGGAAATCGACACCCTTGGAAAGAGCCTCGAGAAGGTCTTCAGGGGAAAGGGACCTTACTGCATCGAGAGCGGAACCGAAGTCGGGAAGAGAAAGCGATGGGGCTTTGGAGAAATCGAAGGCAGGCAGATCAACGGGAAACCCCGCGGAACCAGCAACAGCCGGGCTCTGGACAGAGGACGAAGCCGTTGACTCGGAAGGGAGGAAAACCTCGGAAGCTCCCCCGAAGGTGACTACGATCTCGTCGTCGGGAGCGAATGACAGTCCTCCGAAATCTCCTTCGACAGAGAGATCCTTGAGTTTGGCGACCGCCTCCCCTCCAACCCGCAAGCGAAGCTTTTCGGCAATGGAACCGTCGAGGAGGTTGCCCAAGGAGAAACGACGATCGTCGGTGGTTGCCAGATCGCCGTCATCATCGAGAAGAAATCCCGCCTCGAATTCAAGGTGGACTCCCGAACCCGAACCCTTGCCCCCGGCTAGGGTGGATAGAAAGGCCAGCTTGGCCTTGGCTGAGAGATCCTCGACGTCAAGTCGGACATCGCCCTCCAGAGAAAGATTGTCAACGAAGACAGCGAGACCTTGATCACCTGAGGGACCATCGAGATCAAAAACAAGGTCGAATCGGGCGCGAACGCTTGTCGCCAAGTCCGCAAGGGCCTCCACGTCTAGAGAGAAAGAATCGTCCCCGAAATTGAGGTCGAAATAAAGCGGCAGGTCCTTGAGCGGAGCCCCGGAATGGTCAAAATGAACGGGAATGGCAAGGGTGGCCTCGGCTGGATCGAAAACAAAGTCTTGGCTACTCAACGCAAATGAGCTTAGGGAAAGTGCGGAAGAAAGGTCTCCAAGGTTTTGAACCTCCATGGGGTCGGAGACGTCGTCCAGTACGCCAGATTTGAATCCATTTGCAAAATCTAGGGCGTCGCCCAGCTTGAGATTTATAAGAGGCAATTCATAATCAAGTAATTCCCCCTCGTCGAATTCCGAGATCCAATCGGAGACCTCGTCGAAATTCTCGAGGATATCTCCGAGGGTCAGGGTTCTGAGCTTGGACAAGGGACCGAAATCAGCAAGGGAGGCGACAAGTCCGGCTTGTCCGTCGGCGGGATAGGGGTTGCCCGACAGGAGAACCTTGGGCGCAACGCCGGCAATGCCGAGAAAGTCCTTGCCAAAAAGAAGCCCCTGCAGAGGCAGAGTGAAGTCGAGAGTGCCGGAAGGAGTCAGATCGAAAGTGGAACCGTCAAAGGTCGCGGACAACCCGAAATCGATTGCAACCTCGCCTTTGGGACCATCGGCGGTTCCGGCGGAAAGTTCGACGGGGCCGACGAGAGCAGACCCCATGAACTGATTCGTTTCGGCCTTTGTCGTAAAGGAAAGGCGATCAAGAGAAAAGTCGACTTCCGCCGTTCCTCCCGCCCAACTCGCGGTAAGAACGTAATCGGCGTCGAGAACGCAGTCCAGATCTAGATCGCCATCTACCTTTACGCCCAGATCCTCGAGCTTCTTTCCGGGCCGGGCACGGACAGAACGCGTTGTGGAGACATTGCCCGTATATGCTATCGCCAGTGAATCCGCTGTAAGCGTAAGCGCTAAGCCGTGACCAGCTTCACCCAGCAAGTCGAGCCAGTTCGACTTTAGGTATCGTTCGAGATCGGCCAGAGTAGGAGAGGCGGAAGCGGAGCCATCCTGCGTGGAAAAGCGCTGTTGATTCGAATAATCGAGCAGGGCGTAGCATAAACCGAAGGGAGAGGCCCTTCCTGCCAAGGCTTCGGCAAGTGAAAGATTCGTTCCGGGAAGGGCTTCCTTCATGAGAGGATCGGAAGCAAAAAGATCGTCAATGCCCGCAAGATACGATCCGGCCATTGAAAGAGCTTCCATAGCCACAACCTCCGAACCCTCGGCAAGCTTCGTTGCCGCGTTTTGCAGATCTGCAAGGTTGGAAGCTTGAACAGTCGGAGCCGATCCGTCGAAAAAGTCGGTGTCGGTAAATACAAAGGTCGGTAGTTTTGACGAATCGAGGGGAACCCCATTGAGGTTTCCAGCCAAGGGAAGATTATACTGAAGCGAACCAGATGGAGAAACTAGCGGAGAAAAGTCGGAAGCCTGCATCTCCGCGAGGGTGAGGCGGTCATCATGATTTGCGTTGGGAAGCGTCATCCCCAAGGCAAGATCCGCCCGCACCTCCCCGCCGGACAGTTCAAGGGGAAGACCCTCAAAGTGCGCGACTCCTCCCAAGTCTTCGGCGCGGAGTGTTGCCGAGAGGTTGAACCGAAAAGCATGATCGCCTGCCAGTTCGATCCAAACGTCGTCTGCAGAAGGCGAGGCCTTAGTAAGATCAATGACTATGCGGAGAACGAATTCCCCGGAAACGTCCATAAGGGCGCCGGAATCCGTGTTAAGGCTAATACCAAGTTCGTCGGGAAGAGAACCGAGAAAAGGAATTTCCTCTCCATATCGGGGGGTGAAGGAGAAATCGAGCAACAGGCGATTCCGAACTTCGTCATACCCCCCTGAAAAACGGGGCACGTGCGAAGAGAGCCAAGCGGGTAATTCTCCGGCAGGCTCCACCCACTTTTGTCGCAACTGCCAAGCCAAATCGTTGAAGAAGTCGTTTTGATGCTTACGCAAGTGAGAGCCGGCAATTCCTCCCACGTCCAGCAAACGGGCAATGGAACCGGAACCGCCCAACAAGTCGTTCAAGGAACGATCAAATCCGGGGGTGACTTGGTTCAAGCGTCCGTCCTGAGACAAATCGTCCGACCATCCGCCCACAAGTTCGAGCACGTCGACAAGATGTTTCTTTACTGTCTCTCGTTGCGTAAGATCTATGGAGGAAGAAATCTCCAGGTCGTCGCCGAGGAATACGTTGCCGGCCCTCAGATGGGGTCCATAAGTCCGACCGTCCTCGGCGTTGACGAAAGGCAACTCGGACAACATTTCCCCTTCCGCGGCAGCAGCAAAGAAGGTGGAAGCGTTGGAAGAGTCGATGCTATCGAGTTCGGACTTGGAAGCGATGCCGTCTTTAAGCCAATCACCAACGAAGGTGACCTCCCCATCCGCATCGAGAGTCAGCGGAGTCTCGGTCTTGGTGACGTATGATGTCCCATCGGACTCGATAGTGATGCCCCCCTCCTCCACCTTGGCCGCAAGGCCGAAGTCGAGGTCGCCGAAACGGGCGTAGAAAGATTCAGGAACACCAGCCTCGTCAAGACCGAGAGAGAGGTCGAAGGAAAGGGAAGCGGTAGCATCGAACTCGAGACCGGATACGTCGAATCCATAAGCCGAGGCATCAGATCCACCTTCGAGCCGGTCGCTAAAGGTTCGTTCGACACCGAGAAGCATGCGGTATTCGTAACCGCCGAGGTTGTCGTAGTGACCGCCATGAACCTTATCCACCGTAAAAGATTCGTTCTGGGAAGCGAAGTCGAGGTTCTCCAGAAATTCATTGAGATCGCCCGATTCACGCGCGTGAGAAGAAGCAAGAAAGGCTTGCAAAGGGGAAAGAAAACGTTCTTGCAAGGCATCCTCGAGGTCCAAGGCTTCGGCAAAGGTCTTGCCCGATGCAAACCCCGAAAGTTTGGTGGAAAAAAGCTCAACTTGCTGTAAATCCCCAAGGGCATCGACCAAGGAACCCGCACCGGCCACAAAGCTTTCCTCGATTTGATCGTTGAGTTGACGATCGGAATCGGGTTCGCCAACTGGAGCAGCGGATAGGAGGATGCGAGGTTCAAGTTGCTCTAGCGCGAATTTCTCGTTCTGCCTAGACTTGAGTAAACGTTGACTACGAGGTTTACCAAAAGCTCCACGAGCACCCCTATTAGGCTTCCCAGAATTCTTTCTGGTGAAAATAGAGCTAAAGGGATAAAACGGCATTGCAAAAGGAAAAGGAATCTAAATCATTATGTTCGAACATGAAGACTATTCATCCCTGTGCAATAAGTTTCAAGTCTTTGTGCATTTTTTTTCTTACATTTATCCCTTTTGGTTCCAGCAGCTTTACAAAACTTGTCGGACAAAATGGTTCCCTAGAAAAAAATATAGCTATTAATCCCTGGGCAATCGTCGAACTTGCTCTACGCAACAACCCCGAACTCGCCGTCCGAAACCTGGATGAGAAAGTGGGTGCCGACTCGGTGAAACAGGCAAAGGGCGAATTTGACCCCGAGTTATTTGCAGAAGTCTCTTACGGCCAACGTCAAATGACCCAGAACACGAAGGATTTCTTTGCATCCGGTGGTGACCCTAACACTCATTTGCTGCGCTTCTTCGAGGAAAAAGGCCTACGCTTGTTGGCGGGCTTTGGCGGCAAGCTTCCCATCGGCCTCTTGTATTCACTGGAGGTCCAGGTCAACCAGTTGGAGAATAATATTATCAAGAATAACGCCTACAACCTCTTCCTGCCCGAAGTAGAAACTTTCTACGGTCTGCGATTGACGCAACCGCTCTTGCGCGGTGGCAACCGGAATGCAAACTTGGCCGAGTTCTTCTCCGCCCAACATTCCGCGACCCGGGAAAGAGCAGATGTCGCGGCCGCTCGTTTACTTTTGGCTGGCGATGTCTTTTCCGCCTATGCAGACCTATTGTGGCATACCCAAGAAATCCGCAACCGTGAGGAGGAAAACCAACGGCTAGAAAAGGAAATCGACAGCGTGCGTCTACGGATCGAACGCGGAGAATCATCTCAGGAAGCCTTACTTTCCGCCGAACGCAATGCCCATGCCGCCCGGGATCAGTTCCTCCTTGCCGATCTGCGACGACGTAAAGCCAGTCTTGTCCTACGCACTCTGGCAGGAGAGGAAGACACAGATGATATCGAGAAACTCTGGTCAATGGACAACACATCCTTTCCAAACCCCTCCCTCTCGCGCTCCGTCTTAATCCAACGCGCTCTTGCCGAACACCCCGCATTAGTCGCAACTCGATCAGCCTACGAGAGCGAAGAAGCCCTCGTCGTGGGTGCCCGCAACGACAAATACCCTCGCCTCGACTTCGACGTCTCGGTGGGCTACCTCGGTCTCGCTGACGATGTTTCCTCTAGTACAAGGGCCGTCGTCGAATCCGACCGACCCGAGATAGGAGCAGGTCTTCGCTTCTCCTATGACTTTGGCGGTCATGCCGCGAAAGGCGCACTCGGAGAAGCTCTCGCCAGACGCCGACAAGCCTCCCTCTCATTCGTTCGCGCTCGACGTAGCTTAGTCTCCGAGATCCGCAACACTTTCTCAGAATGGGAGGCGGCTAAAATCCGTTGTGAACACGCCACCTTCGCTCTTGCCGAAGCCGAAGTCGAATACGACGAGGCACAAGATCGTCTTGGGCGAGGACTCGCCAAAAGTGTCGACACACTTCCCCACTTTCGGGGAGTCGTATCTGCCCGGACGCGACTTTACAAAGAGGAAAATGATCGAGACACAGCCCTCGCCCGGCTGCTCACGGCTTCAGGTATCATCCTCGAACACCCTAAGACAAACGAATAACCCTATGCGCAAAACAATGAAATTTCTGCTTTTCTTAGTGCTCCTCTGTTTCCATGTTTCACCAAGATCAATTCAAGGGCAGGACGCGGACACTAACAATTCCGTTGGTGCAGAAAGAACGACGGTGCGGATCGACTTGCCATCCGCCATCCGACAACTTCTTTCCGACAATCTCGATTTGCAGATCGAACGGATAGAACCCAAAGCAGCTGATGCTTTAGTCACTCAGGCTCGTGGCCAATTCGATCCGACTTTTTCCGCCAGCATCAACTACCTCGATTCGAAAAAAGACCTGACCACACAAGAATTTCTCACCTACGGCGGAACGCTTGCTGAATTTAACAAACTAAATGGGCGGGCAAAACTTTTCGAGGAAGAGATATTAGCTTTTGAAACTGCGATCGCGGGCAAACTCCCCTTCGGTTCGTCCTACGCCTTGCGCCAATCCGTGCAACAGATCGAAAATACTCTCATTCGGGAAAGCACCGTCAATCTTTATGACCCTGAGACTCAATTCAAAGTTTCCTTAGAGTGGACTCAACCTCTCCTTCGCAACTTTGGATTTGATGCCGGCCTCGCCACCATGCGCGTCCTGCTAAAACAACGCGACGCGATGCGGCACACCCTTCGAAGGAATACCTCTCTCGCCTTGGCAGACCTTGTATTGGCCTATCACGATCTCCTCGCCCTACACCGGGAAGTCTTGGCTCGAAAGGAAGATGTTTCTCTGCACGAAAAGGTTCTCTCCAATCGCATTCTTCAGCAGGAACGCGGACTCGCCTCAGAACGTCAAATTCGACGTACCAGACATGACTTGCTAACTGCTCGCCAAGTCCTTGCCGAGTCCGAGTCCCGAGCCTTGAGATCTCAAGACGCTTTTTCTCGTCTGATAGAGGGTGAACGTGATTTGACAATCCCCGTCAAACGCTACGAGCCCATTCCCGACGGCCGAGCCTTGCCGCCTGCCACTGATCGTGAAGGTTCCTTGCGCAAAGCACTTGAGTCACGGGCCGACTATCAGCAAGCCCTGTCTGAGGCTGAAGGAGCCAAAGTAGAACTGTCCTTTGCCCGCGATCAATCTCTCCCGAAACTTGACTTCACGGCCACCATCGGAGCCAACGGTTTGAGCCAAAGGTATCCAAAAGCGTTCAACCAGGCCTTCCATTCGGGAAATGAGGAATTCGATGGTAAGCTTGGCTTCTCCTATCCTCTGTTCAACCGCTCCGCCCGTGGATTACTGTCCGAAAAGCAAAAGCGTATAGCCCAAGCTATTCTCAACATTAAGCGCGTTGAAATCCTCATCGCTCACGACATAGATGCCGCTTACGCCGGCATAGAAGTCCATAGCCGTCGCGTTAATCTGGCATCCCGCCTCAGCGAAACATTCCGGAATGAAATGAAGGAAGAACGCATGAAGATCGAACGAGGAGTGGCTCCCCCCGACCTCCTCATCCCACTGCAAATTTCTCTCAGCGGTGCATTGGTCAAGGAATGGCAGACCCGGGCCGACCTAGCCAAGGCGGTCTATCAACTGTTCTTGGCCGAAGGCTCCCTAGCAGAGCGTCTTGGCCTAAGTTTCACCGAATAAATAACTGTTTCACTTTCACGCCCGAGGAAAGGAAACCCACTAAGAAATCCTATAGCCCATTAGGCACTGAGGAGAAAGACTTCCGGCAATATTTGTCCTATTTCTCCAGCGCCACCCGAAATCCGTAGACGGGGATACGTAGGCCGGAGATGTTGCCGATACGGTTGGCGAGCAAAAGGTCGCTTGCATTCCGCATCCGCCAAGAGGCACCACGCAAAACATGGAAATCTATGGCACTCTCGTAGTTGTCCGAGCACCATTCCCATACATTTCCACCGAGATCGTAAAGCCCCTTCGAATTAGCTGGGAAGCTACCAACAGGAGCCGTGTTCGTAAAGGAATCCACGCCAAGGTCTTGAGCGTAATTACCCGCTTTCAAAGGTGGCGGCCAATCATCACCCCATGCGAATGATCGACTTTTTTTGGCTTCCGCCCCGTCTCCGGACAATCCGGCCGCCAGACTCCATTCACGTGAAGAGGGCAATCGATACTTCGAGCCAGCGGGAAGATTACCTGACTCGTGCTCCTTAGAGGTAAGCCATCGGCAGAAACGAACGGCGTCCTCCCAGCTAACATTTACAGCAGGGTGATCGTCAGCCTGCTTGAAAGACGGATCGGGCCACTTCACCTTCAGCTCCTCCGCAAACGGCTTGTAGTCACGAACACGCACCTCCCACTTACATAAGAACAGACCGTCATTACTCACCTTCACAAACTCCATGCCTAAAGAATTCACACTTTGGGCAGAAGGCTGGGTACTGGAGGCTTTCGTCACCAAAGGATCTCCGGCTTTCTGCCCGAAAACAGGAAGCAAGAACCCGGCAATGACGGAAAAAGCTAGAGCATAGCCTAAAAGTTTTTTCATAAACTACTTCTTTTCGACTTTGGCCTCGGCCGCAGCGACGGCTTCCTCGGTCACACCCAGATTCGTTGCATATTCCCGAAGGGATTGCGCAAGACTGGTGACATAGAAAGAAACAGTGAGGATGGCAGCCACCTGCTCGTTCTTGCCAAGGGAAATCCTTTCGCCGGATTGAAAACTCTTTTCCACGTCACCCATCTCGGACGTCACTAATATCCCGCCCTGTCCCTCACTGGAAGGAGCACTGTGCAGCTTTACGTTTTTCAACTTCACCACGAGAGCATCAGCTCCTTCAAGATCGGCCTCTGTAACCATACCATTTGCGTTCGACAAGCACACTCGAGCCGCATAAAGACTCAAGACCTGCTCCTCTGCAGCTGTGGCAGACACGCCATAGGTTTCATTCAGGGACTCGATTTTCCCTGAAAGGTCAAGTTTCAGAAAGTTCGAACGCTCTTCGTTTAGAACTTTTTCAAGCGCCTTCTGGTTCAACTTTTCCGAAGACTTCCACTTAGCCAAGCCTGCGATGGTCCGGCAATCGTCCAAGAACAAAGTGAGCAACCCCAAGGTCTCGTTCAGACCCTGCTTGAGAAGCCAAGAGGAGGACGCGTTGCGTGCCGCGTCAAAGTCCATTTTAGTTCGCTGTGAAGGCATCACCCGACCGGAACGGGCGAAACTCTCAAAATCCCGCTCATTCAGTAACGTCTCCCCGGCTAAGAAATAACTCACCACATCGTAAACCCGTTGCAACCCCTCGAGATAGCGGGTTACAACTTCTCCAAGGTTTATGCGATTGGCGTTTTCTTCAGTGGTTGAAGGGGTATCGGATTCACTCATATTGCTGAGGATGAACACCCTGAATCTAGTTTGTCAAGATGAGAGTATTATCACCAACAAAACACTTCCCCCGCTCTTAGACCGGGGGACACAATCACGTCGATTCCATTGCTCCCTTCAAGGTGCCTCCGTCAAGGAGTCGCGATCAGGGAGTACCTGAATACTTCCGACACTTCCCGAAAGAGAGGTGAGACCAATGTCTGACCGTAGACCGAAAGGCTTGCCCTCCTTGAGACACTCCACTCATTAAAAGTCAAGGTGCCTTCCAAATACGAATAGCTGGGTTCGAAGGCATGCACAACGCCATCCTCCCACCCGTCTCTTTGACTACCATCCGCAATCTGCTCAGAAAATCCGGAATTCGCCTTTCGAACCATGTAGGAGCGTATCCAGACTCCCAACATTCCCGACCGAACCCTAATCGTGGCACCCCAGTTGGTAGTTCGCAAGTGATGCTGAGCATACTGGCGATGAACAGCAGTTTGAGTTTCTTTCCTTCAATAACTAAAGAGAAGAATGACCATTTCAATAAAACTTCAAATTCGATTTAAATCTCCATGATTTGTAACCTTAATTTTCGTCAGGATAGCCCACCTTAGCAAGAAATCAAAAAGAGCTGCACACGGAAATCGGTAAGGCACTGATAATCAATCAATTGTGATGCTTAATGAAAAAAGTTGCCTTTCCTATGCAAGATTTGTGAGACTTTGGCTAATAATAAGAAAACATATTTCTTAAGAACTTCCACCGGTTCCGATTTTGAAAGAATTTCCAATGCCCAGAGATTCCGAGCATTTTTATGGTAAAAGACGCCCAGCGGGGTCTTTTCAGTCTAACTCTACGCGCGCTTGTAGCGAGTGGTGTTTTCACACAAGTTCCGAGAGGAAACTTAAACCTGCAATGTTGAAGAACCTTTCGATGTGTTTTTTATCTTTCGGGCAAATCTTTTCAGGCAATCTGGGGAACGTACCTTGCTGAGGG
>CAWVZQ010000086.1:0-9890 GCA_963934405.1 uncultured Opitutales bacterium
GAACTCGCCCTTTTTCATCCTGTAGGGAAAGCAAAAGAAAAGCAGGTGATCCTAGGCTGCGGCAGAAAGGACGGAAATGGAGATGCTGGCCTTTCTTCGAGTCGAAAGCATAGATGTCGACGTCATCAGGTATTTGTAAACGACCTGTCAGGGTGGCGGAGGATTCGATCAAATGGGCTTCGGATAATTGATTGTTCGGTTCCTTCTCAATGAATGGAGGCTCTTCCACCAGTCGGAGTGGCACAAAGCCGGACGCATTATGTTCAGAACCCCTGAAGCCAAGACTGTACCGCGATGGGGTGCCGTAAAGCCCTGAGATTCGAGCGGATCGGGACAGTGACCTTTCTCCCGGAGGGTCTACGGATGCAAAAGACGTTTTAACCCCAGCTTGAGCAACCATGGGGAAGGCGGCCATTGGCAATGGAAAATCACCGACCCGCAATCGATAGAACTTGCCACCCTGGTAGCGGATTTCACGAACCTCGACGTAGGCGGTTTCATTCTTTCTGAAGACATGAGACAGTCGGGGGTCCTTTCCGGATCCCGGTTCATCATCGGAGGCAGCGAGTATTCGTCCTCCGGCATCAAGCAATTTAAGAGCGGCGTCCACATCCTCCCCGAGGCGACTGCCAAACACTTCAATGGCAATTCGTTGGCCGGACCTGCCTTCCAACTTGTAATAGTGAACGTCAAGGTTCGGAGTTCTTGACTCAATGGCAAGTGGTGGATCGAGGAGAACCGCATCTTCGCGACGAGACTTTGAGTCCACTTTGCGGGTAGGCAGGTCGTCCACAAGAAAAAGAATCGGAGGAGTTATACCCATTGAGGTCACCAAGCGAAGCCAACCTACGCCCACTGGCGTATCTTTCTTCAAAGTCACCTTTAGGCGAACTTTGTTTCTGGGCTTCGCTTCCTTTCCTTCTGCGGGTGGTTTGGGTACCTCGCTGATGATTTCCTGCTGGCAGTCAAAAGAAGCAAGTATCAAAAGATTGCCATCACCGGAAAGGCCGAGGTTCTTACCGGCAAACTCAAGTTCAACCTGCTCGCCAACAGTTGCCGTCCTAGGTGAAACGGATGAGATTTGCTGGGCCTCAACCAAAGGGAGGAGGAAAAGGTACATCAATAACCCAAAGCGAACTCGCGGGTTTTGCCCTTTCGAATAAAGGAAAGCGCGCATCGATTAATCCACAGTTAACGTTTCGTCGTAATCTTACCGGAAGAGGGAGCTTCCACCATGTAGAGATCAAATTTTCCTTTGCGTTCGGATACAACGGCCAATCGCTTGCCATCCGGATGCCAAGTCGGGTAGTCATCACGCTCCTCGCTATCAGTTACCTGCCTTACGTCGGTTCCGTCTACGTTCATGACGTACACGTTGTAAAAACCATTTCTCATGCTGGTGAAGGCAATCTGCTTACCATTAGGCGATACAACGGGCCGGATATCCATGATCGTATTTTCAGTCAGCCTTTTCTCGTTGGATCCATTGGCATCCATAGAGTAAATCTCGTAGTTGTTTTCACGAGTGTTGGAGAAAACAATGGTCTTTCCATCCGGGGTGAAAGAAGGCCAATTGGAGATGCCTTCGCACTGGGTTAACTGCTTCTTGTTCTTGGCCTCCATGTCAACCGACCATAATTGCTGGGGGCCCTTTTCTGCAAAGGCGTAGACGACAACGGAATTATCCGGTGCAAAGGCGGGGCTTCGCGTCCCTCCGCGTCCACTGTGCTTAACGAAATAATCCTTCTTCTCCTGCAAATCCTTGATGACGAATTGAGCCGTCAGGTTACCCGTGCACTCGGTATAGGAAATATAGCGGCCGTCCCTGGAAAAAGCCACCTCCACATGGTGACGGTTGGCACTTTCGTAATAAGGCTTGGACTCGAGAGTATCGAGATCAAGTTGTCTGAGACGAATGAGATCTCTGTTCTCATCAACACCGTAAACCAAAGTGGCGCCGCCATCAATGAAGACGGGGTCACGCTTGTTTGACCCATCGGTCGTGAGCGGGTTCTGGGCTGATGAAAATCCAGCAGTTAGTAAGCCAAGGAGAAAAAAACAGCCCCTCGTAAAACTATAAAAGCTCATTAATGACACTCCCGCCGTCCAGCACCTTCATCTCCGCCCTTTCTCTTGCCCCAATACCACTTAGCTCGGCAATGGTGGTACCCATCATGAGGGGTGTTATGGGTTCGGTCACAGGATGTTCGCCCCGTTTGTCACTCTCTCCAATGACACGCCCCGGTTGAATCCCTGCTCCTGCCCAGACTGAAAAGTAACAATCCTTGTGGTGCTCCCGGGCCGCCCGGTTACTGATTTTCGGAGTGCGTCCAAATTCCCCGGTCGCAATAACCAGTGTATCCTCAAGAAGTCCTCGGCTGTTCATGTCATCCAAAAGGGCGGAGAAGGCACGGTCAAAGATCGGGCAATGCCGATCCTGCAAAAGCTCGAAATTGTAAATGTGGGTATCCCATCCAAAGTCGCCGTTGGGGGTAAAGGTCTCCACGTACTCGCTCCAGTTAACTTGTACGTATGGTACACCGGTTTCCACAAGTCGACGGGCAAGAAGGCAACTTTGCCCGAATGAGGTTTGTCCGTAGGCATCACGTGTGGATTGAGATTCAGTTGTGAGGTCAAAGGAATCTCGTGCCTTGGGATCTGTCAACAAACCGTATGCCGCATGATGGGCTTGGTTCCATCCATCCACGCCGTCGCCATCCAATTTACGGCTTGTATCATCAAGTTGGGCCATCAAGCCGCGACGATTATGAATTCGGTTGGGCGTCATTCCGGGCAATAGGTCCAAGGTCGGTATGCCAACTTTTCCATTCTCCGAGCAACTTACAAGAAAAGGATCGTATGCCTTGCCCAAGGTGCCTCCACCGTAACCTTCAATTCTCCTGGGCAAATCCCGAGGAATACCTTGACCCAAGTAGAAGAAAGGTGGCAATGCTCCGGACCTGCCACGATGCTTGGACATAATGGATCCGAAATTAGGATGAACGGTTGGGTTCTCCTCGAAACCCGTTAGACCTACCGTACCCGCGCCGGGATGGCCTCCGTTGGTGGTCTGCATCGATCTAATCACTGAATAAAGATGGCTTCGCTTGGCCAGTTGAGGAAGCAGTTCAGTCACTTGAAGCCCATCTGTCTTCGTCGGGATGACGCCGAATGGACCTCTATATTCCATCGGGGCATCCGGCTTCGGGTCAAAGGTATCCAGGTGACTGGGGCCACCCCAAAGCCAAAGCAGGATGACGGATTTTGCCTTGGCGCGATCCCCTAGTTTACGTGCAGCCTCCAAATCGACCCCACCATAACCCGCTCCAAATGCAAAGGGCAGGGCTGATGCCGTTTTTAGGAAAGACCTTCGCCCAACCCCATTTGCACAATCCCTTGCTTTAAAATTCCCGAAATCTAACATGTTAGTAAATTCTAATATAAGAATTATATTATACACTGCCTAAACCAAGACAAATTTGTAGAGACTTGTAATCTTTTATCTTTAACCCAATGGTGTACTTGCAGGTTTTTGATCCTCATTTTGAAGTGAAAATCTAGGGTGAGATGATGTTGGGAAATCAGCTCAAGGTTAACAACTGGAGTGGACCGAGGTGCGGTCTTTTCACATGTGTTGACAGCCTCGGCAGCTTGTTCCTCATCGAATTGTTCCGGCAAGTATAGTAAAGGCCGAATGCCGATAAATTTCCAGATACGGAATTCATGGCTACAAACCTAACGATTGTTTTCCTCTGAAATTTGTTTTTGCAGCCAATCTCGGGCCGTTCGCCGCGTGGGGCTGTCACGATGGGCCCAGAGGTCGGTGTGGGTGTGAATGACAGGTCCGTCGGGAATATCGAAAATCTTTCCTACGGGGACGGGAAGAAAAGTAAAGGCTCCGAGCTTGGGGTGTTCCTTGAGGTAATCGTTGGCGTTTCCGCATACCAAAACGGGTCGTCCTTTGAGGCGGGCGAGGCGCTTTAGGGCGGAGGCTCGGTCGCTTTCCGGGTAACCCCATTTCCTGTGCCCGTCGAAATGATCGTGGGCGATCATTCCCTTCCAAAAGGCGGCGATTTCATCATCCGCCAACCCGAGGTAACCGCAGGCAATGGCGCCACGGGAAAATCCGCAAAGAAAGAGGTTGTCGGTGTCACCCCCGAATGCCTTGCAGATTCGTGGGAGGTTGATCTTGCAATAGTCAATGGTTGCTTGCCGGTCGCCCCACCAAGTCACGGCGTTCTCTTTTTTTCCTTTTTGAATATAGGGCATGGATACCCAAATGAATTTCTCTCCCCCGCTTAGACCGTAGCCTAGGTTGGCTCCCTTGACTTCTCCGGTCGATCCGCAAGCGGGGAACTTGTTGCCGGTATATTCGACCAAGACAGGATAGGTTTTTCCCTTTTTCCAGTCAGTCGGCAGGTATAGGGAATGATATACCTGAGTTCCTTCGTACTCGGGGACGACTTGCCTGACCCGCTTGCCCGGGGCGGGAGCCTCCTGCATCATTTGGGGCGTGACCAGATCTTTGGCCGGTTGCGATTTTGCCGGAGAATGCAAATGCCCGTTCCATAGCAAAGCGATGGGAAAAAGGATGCGGGTAAGATGAATCATTTAAGACCATCCTAAGAAGGTTGTTTCGCCGGTCGATTCGATTCGTTGAAGGGAACAAATATTCCCGAACCAAGAATGGATGGCAAAATCAGGATTTGGCCAAGGCCACTACGACTTCCTGCTTCGACTTAACGACACCACCGGGTTGCTCGAGAGTGATGACGAAAACGGTTGGTTTGGAAACTTGCAAGGCATTGCGTATGGGAATGACCGCGGTTTCGCTACCTGCTGGAATGTCGAAGACGCCGCCATCCACGGGGATTTCATCCCGTTTAGGATCAACGATCCAAAGCTGATATTGGTTTTTGGATGGGTCGTTGACAGGCAGGTTTATGAGAGACATGTATCCTTCCTGACGATCGTCGTTCCATACGACTTCGCCACTGATTCCAGCATAGGGATCACTCGCCGGTGAAAAAGCCAGACGCTTGGTTTCGGGAGCATCCCTAACCAGTTCTTCAAGTTTTTGAGCGGCAGTCAATTCGAGAGCTGGTACCGGTGGGTCGAAATCGGGAAGGTTGAAGAAGAAAAGCAGGCATGCCGCCGCCGCCCAACCCAGCCAGGGTAAAATGGAAACAATTTTGGTAGGTGATGTGTCCCTTGCTTCTATTTTTGTAAAAGCTGGTATCGTGGATTTAAGACGAGTCACTAGTGAAGAGGGCAACGGGCAGGTTTCAGAGTTTTCAATCTCAAGTTCCACGCTGATCCAATCAAAGTCGCTTGATTTTTTGGACTGTTGGTCCTTCACAAGCTTTTTCCATTCCTTGACTTCTTCCAAGGACAAATCCCCAAGTGCGCGACCTGCGTCAAGTTCATCAAAGCGATCGTAGGTTTCTGCGGCGCTCATAGCTTCGGATTTTTCTGTTGGGTGAAATCCTTGAGTAATTTCCGGGCATCAATCAACCCCCTCCTCAAGCGAGTTTTTACAGTGCCGAGAGGCAACCCGGTTTCCTTGACTATTTCCTCGTGTGTCATTCCTTTTACGAAATGAAGGGAAAAAAGTTCCCGAGTTTTTTCGGGTAGTTGTTCGAGAGCTTTCCACAGAAGTTCTCTATCCAGACCAGTTCCGGCTATTGGAATAGCGGAGGAAGCTTCAGGGACACTTTCCAAATCAGTCAGTATGGGAAGCCTGCTTTGTATGCGTTGCCAGTCAATTGAACGGCGACGGGCAATCATTCCAATGAAGGTAGACTCGCGGGCGACTTCCGGATTGTAAGTGCCGGCCTTTTTCCAGACTTCGGTGAAGATTTCCTGACATGTCTCCTCAGCGTCATTAGGTTTGCTTATGCGACGGCAAACTATGCTCCAAACGAGCGGTCCATACACGTTAATGCACCTCTTCATCGCTTGTCCGTCCCCTTTTGCGACGAGTGGGAGTAAGGATTCGTCCGCGTTTGATTGTGAGCCCTCGGAAGCAACGATTCCAAGCGCGAAGCGAAAGGAATCGATATTGGAAAAGAGGATGAAGTTACGCAAATGCATGCTAAGAAGTTAGCCGAAATACTAACATTGATGAAGATGTCATCAATGAAAATATATCTCTTGTTTTGCATGGATCAGCGGCCAAAGCGTGCACGGTCCGGTAGTTGCATAAGGTAAGAGTCAACGATTCGATCCTCTTTTTGCTCGAGTTCTCTGAGCAGATCACGAAACACGTTACGTGATTTCCATGCTTCTGACGCAAGCTGTGCTACCGGTTGATCGTCTACAATAACAACTCTAAGTTTGTTGCTTTGCGAGGAGGATGAAAATTGGGTGTATTTGGATAAGAATTCATATCCGTTCCTGCTGAATGAGCGCCAACTTGTTTCATATTCACCCTTAGCATATAGAGCCGATCCTTCCTTCAAACTTTTTTGGACGAATAGAATCGCATCGACTGTGGTTATATCCTTTTCGGGTAATTCCATTGGATCAGGGATTACGGACCCGATTGCGTTGATGAGCCCATTGAACGCTTCCGAATCGGATTCGATCATTCGGATTCCACTAATTTTTGACTTACCCTCGCCCTGAGTGAGATAAATTGGAGCCCCGTGGATTGTTCTAAGCTTATTATACGGCTTTGGGTTTTCGCTAACGTGCTTGCCGACAATCACATGCCGTGCCAATACCCCGTATAGATCTTCCGATCCCGAATTACCGTGGTTTTTGGCTAAGGATTTGTAAGGTTCTTTCTCCCACGCTTCATTGACGGGAGCAAATATCGTGTACTGGGACCTGGATGATGCCAAAGGCAAGTCTAGTCCCGTCTCTTTAAGCAATCCAACCAACTTGCTGAAACGCTCTTCGTTTTTGAGCATTTCAAGCAGGCTGTTTTCAGCCGGCAATATGACTGAATCGATTACGTGAATGATGCCGTTCGCACAGGGTATGTCCGTTTCTGTGATTTTCGCACCGTCTATGGTGGCATGTTTGCCGTGGAGCTTAAAATTCAACTGCTGTCCAAAGGCACTGAATGGTGTCACGTCGGATACACCCAGACTACGGCGCCCACCCGATGATTTGCCGTATGCATATACGCTTTCGGTGATGTGGTGCTTGATAATGTCTTCTAGACGCTCGTCGTTTTCTGGGAGAAAAAGTGATTCGAGGACTTGAGGTGGAAGTTTTTTAAATGCATCGTCCGTCGGAGCAAAGGTCGTATACAAACCATGCATGTTTTGAAAGAGTTTGCCCTGACGACTAGCTGTGATCGCCTTGGTGAATATCGTAAACCTTCCATCCTTTTGAAGACGCTGAAATAAGTCATCAGTCGTAGGAGTGAGCACTGTGTCGGTTAGGTAGATGACCCCATTAGAGCAGGGGATTACTTCGCCTGAAAATCTGGCATCACCAATCTTTCCCTTCTTGTAATTTACAGTGAGAAATTGACGGGTAGTCATCCGAAGCAAAGAATATTTTTCTATGAAAACGGGAGCTTCCGAAGTCTCTTTGACGTGAAACCCAAAAACTTCCTCCAAGCGGTCGTCATTACGAGGGTCAAGTAGTGTCTGCACAGTTCCCTCGGGCAACTTCTTGAATGCTGCATCGGTGGGAGCGAACACTGTGTAACTGGCGCTGGTGCTTTCGGACAAGGTGGATCCAACACCCGTTTTTTCTAGTAATTGGAGAAAGCTTGATAACTCCGGCATTTCCCGAATCGTTCGGCCAATGGTTTTGGCTTCGGCAGGATTCGCGGCTTGTAGCATGGAAGAAAACATCGAAAGGGAGGCGATGAGAGTAAGAGAGAATCTTTTGTAAAGTTTCATTGAGAGGATAAGAAAGATTATTTTGAAGTAATAGGTGTCAATTAAGGCGGACTCCTGTTGCGGAAGTCCGCATTGTATAGTGTGAACAGAATAAGTTAGTTTGAGGAGGCGAGAACGTGATCAAAAGCCCTTCTCATGATCCAAGCTTGGGAAGCTGGGCAATGTTCGGCTGTAGCCTTGTGGAGGGCGGTCCTGATGGTCTTGGAGGCTGCCGGGCAAGCTGAAGATGAACATTGGCCGAGAACATCCTTGCCTGCTTTCATGTACAATATTGCTGCTTGAGCGTGATGACCAGAGTTGAACATGGGCACACCTTTGTGAATAGCTTGTTTGATGATGTGGTTGGTGTTACCGTCAACCTTCTTGGGTGCGGGGAGCAAAACTGCATCAATCACGTGAATGATTCCATTCGAAGTCTTGATGTCGGCCTTGATTACCTTGGATTTGTTGATCATCAGGGTTTTGCCGGATGGCTTGATCGTAATTTCCGAACCATTGACGGTTTTGGCGGAATCGAGCTTGGCTGCCTTCTTCGCCTTCACCTTGCCTGGTACGACATGGTAGGTCAGGATATCAACGAGCTTTTGCTTATTCTCAGGTTTGAGAAGAGTCGCCACGGTGCCTTTGGGCAATTTGGCAAAAGCTTCGTCGGTTGGAGCGAAAACCGTGAAAGGGCCTTCACCCTTTAGAGTATCGACCAAACCAGCTGCCTTAACGGCTGCCACGAGAGTCTTGAAGATCCCTGCTTCTACCGCGGTGTCGACGATGTCTTTTTTGGGCGCGGCCGAAAGAACGGAAGCAAGCATGAGTAAGGAGGTGAAGGATGCGATTATTTTTTTCATATTGATTAAGTCAGGTGCTATAGAATTAAACATAAGAAGTGTATGACTGAGTATTCGTCGTTTTTTGAGTTTTGGATTCAAAAAAAGGAATTTTTTTCTTAAACTTGTAGATTTTTATATCGACGAAGCTCATCTCGATCTCTCCACTGTTTCCTTTGATAACTTCTTGAAAGCGGCGTCGACGGGAGCAGAGACGGTGTAACTTCTACTTGTTGATTCTGACCCAAATGGCTTCGATACCAGCTTTCTCAAGCAACTCAGAAAGCTAGACCACTTAGGCATTTCCCTGACTGCACGGCCAATTTTCGTGGCTTCTTCAGGATTGGCGGCTTGTAAGATGGGAGAGATAAGCTTCCGCGAATAAATGATTGTGCAGAAGAGGATTCGGAAGTGACCCTCTGGATAGGAGGCGCTGTATGGTTACTAGCCAATTTTTTATACAAAAAAACGCGGACTTCCTGAGTCGGAAGTCCGCGTTGATTAGTGGGAACAGTCTAAATTAGTTTACTGAGGCGAGTACGTGGTCAAAAGCTTTTCTCATGATCCAAGCCTGTGATGTCGGGCATCGTTCGGCTGAAGCCTTGTGGAGCGCTGTCTTGATGGTCTTGGTGGCGACCGGGCAAGCTGAGGAGGAACACTGACCGAGGACATCCTTGCCTGCTTTCATGTACAAAACTGCGGCCTGTGCGTGATGACCGGAATTGAACATTGGAACGCCCTTGTGAATGGCTTGCTTGATGATGTGGTTGGTGTTTCCGGCAACTTTTTTGGTAGCAGGGATCAAAACTGCGTCAATCACGTGTATGATTCCGTTTGAAGTCTTGATGTCGGCTTTGATTACCTTGGATTTGTTGATCATCAGGGTTTTGCCGGATGGCTTGATCGTAATTTCCGAACCATTGACGGTTTTGGCGGAATCGAGCTTGGCGGCTTTCTTGGCCTTCACCTTGCCTGATACGACGTGGTAGGTAAGGATATCAACGAGTTTTTGTTTGTTCTCAGGTTTGAGAAGAGTTTCGACGGTGCCTTTGGGCAATTTGGCAAAAGCCTCGTCGGTCGGTGCGAAAACCGTGAAAGGTCCTTCACCCTTGAGAGTGTCGACCAACCCGGCTGCCTTGACGGCCGCCACGAGGGTCTTGAAGCTCCCTGCTTCGACCGCTGTGTCGACTATGTCTTTCTTTGGAGC